>NZ_JFWX01000004.1:0-122639 GCF_000588095.1 Acinetobacter sp. 1130196
ATTAAACCCGGCAATCCCTTCTTTATGATACTGAGCGAGCCACCTTCTTAAAATTGACGTCCCGCTCAGATTTAACCGTCTTCTAACTTCTCTTACCGGTATCTTATCAAGAAGCATTTGTACAGCCTTGATTTTAAATTCGGAAGAGTAGTAGGTTTTTTTAGTTTTAACATTCAGGCCATCTTCACCTTGTGCCTTATAGTTTTCAATCCATAAGCGGATGGTTTGGAGATCAACATTAAATTCTTGTGAAAGGATTTTATATCCTTTACTTCCATCTAAATAAGCTTGAATGACTTTTAATTTTAACTCTTTTGAATGCTTCGGAATTGGCATAGGGCACACCTCATAAGTTTAAAAAGTCTAACTTATGGGGTGCAGTTCAGGACGGGAAGGGGACACCTACGGGTGTGCTAGTTTGAGATAATACTAGTCTGCTAACCCTTTCTCGTTCTGCCACCATAATTCTATAAATGTCTGGCAGAACTCCCAATAAAAAGGAGTTGGCTTTGCACATCCATTATTTCTTGGCAACCTTTGCCAAAAGCTATAACAACACAACTTAGTTTTTAACGAGTTTGATCGCCATACGGCTGATTAAGCTTTAAATCGTCACGACTAAAAACTTGCAGCAACAATAAAACTTGAGATGTGCCAAGCACAGTCTTTATAGGCTTTGCTATGCCTTTTTTTTAGCTTCAAAAAAGTAAAAGGCTTTTATATCTCATTTATATACAACAAAAATTTAATTTTATAACGGTAAAACTATGCCAAATTTAATTCTCCCAACACGTGCTTTTGAGGTTGTAAAAAAAGGGATCGACTTATTTCACTACGGTGGCTTTCATATGGTCGGTGTCGACAAAATTGTGAAAGAAACCGAAGTGAATAAAATGACGTTTTATAATTATTTTCACTCTAAAGAACGCTTCATTGATATCTGTTTAATTGTGCAAAAAGAACGGCTCCAAGACCAAGTGGTTGCAATAGTGGAGTACGACCATGACACAAGCACAATCGATAAACTCAAAAAACTTTATATATTACACACCGACTTAGAAGGGCCGTACTACTTATTATTTAAGGCTATTTTTGAAACTAAAAACAGTTATCCAAACGCTTACCAAACTGCGGTCAGATACAGAACATGGCTTAGCAATGAAATATATAGTCAGCTTAGATTACTAAAAAACGATGCAGCCTTTAATGACGCCAAAATATTGCTATATATGATTGAAGGCGCAATTATTCAGCTTTTAAGCTCAGAACAGATCGATCAAAAAGAGAGGTTATTTAATTACTTTCTAAATGCTTTGGCTTAGCTAAAAGTGTGGAAATGAAAAGATAGAAACAATAAAAACCATCAAGGTGAGCGTTTTTTCACTACCCTACAAACCTTATTGGTTGTTTAAAGCAATCTTATCTTAGTGATTTAAGTTGAAATCAAACCAAATGATTTCAACTATAAAATCATTAAAATTAATTGTTTAAAGTTTTTAAAGCCATTTCTACACTGTCGTATAGATTTTCAATAGGCACATTATCTTTTGCTTGAACCGTAATACCAAATAGAATCATGCCAAAATAATCTGCTAAAACATCTAAGTTTAAGCTTTCAGCCACATCACCATCTTTTTGACCTTGTTCAAGTCTCGCTCTAATAAGAGCAACGGTTTTTCTGCGTTCATTACTCAAGATGTCTTGTACATTTTTACTTTCAGATGAACCTGATAATGCAGCAGAGACAACTAAACAGCCTGTTTTATCAGGCTTACTATAAAATTGATCAATCGTTCTGATTAACAAATTTTTAATGCCTTCTTGAGCAGTTAAAGACTCTTGAAGTGCCTCAATTCGATAATTACCAAAATTTTTAACATAATAATCAACAGCTTCAATAAACAATTTTTCTTTGTTTCCAAAAGAAGCGTAAAGACTTGGCGGATTGATTTCCATCGCTTTTGTCAGGTCATTAATCGATGTTGCTTCATAACCATTTCGCCAAAATAGATTCATCGCTTTGTCTAATGCAGCATCTCGATCGAAATTACGAGGACGGCCACGACCTGCGGTTTTGTTCATTTTGTTCTCCATTTTGTATCAATCACTACAAAAAATCGTTGACTGTATTTTAGCATGATTATATAGTGATCACTACATAAATAATCTTATGCATATTTTAAGGGCTAACATATGAATCACAAATTATTTAATCCAGTGATTGTGGGCGATGTTGAACTAAGCAATCGTATTGTTATGGCACCGATGACCAGATCAAGAGCAGCACAACCTAATGATGTGCCGACCGAGCTTAATGCACTTTATTACGGTCAACGTGCAAGTGCTGGTTTGATTATCACCGAAGGCACACAAGTTTCTGATGTGGGTAAAGGCTATTCTTTTACGCCCGGTATTTATTCAGAAGAACAAATCAAAGGTTGGGCTTTAGCGACTCAGGCTGTACATGAAAAAGGCGGAAAAATTGCTGCTCAGTTATGGCATGTTGGGCGTATGTCGCACTCTTCACTGCATAGCAACCACGAACAACCCATTGCACCATCTGCTATTCAGGCCAAAGCTTCAGTATTTATTGCCAATGAAAAAGGTGAAGGGGCAATGGTGCCTGCCGAAATGCCAAGAGCAATGGATTTTGATGATATTCAAAACGTTAAACAGGAATTTATTCAAGCTGCTCGCAATGCTGTACAAGCAGGTTTTGATTTAGTCGAAATTCATGCCGCGAATGGTTATTTATTTGACCAGTTCTTATCTACAGATGCGAACCAGCGTACTGATAACTATGGTGGATCTGTTGAAAATCGTGCACGTTTCTTATTGGAAACTGTCGACGCATTGATTGAGGCGATTGGTGCTGGCCGAGTAGGGGTGCGTTTATCACCTTGGGGAACCATTAATGGCATGACAGACCAACAACCCGAAGAAATTACGCTTTATTTAGCTGAACAATTACAAAAAAGAAATATCGCTTATATTCATTTGGCTGAGTGGGACATGCTTCCACATGGTGATACTTATCCTGTGGGTTTCAGAGAAAAACTCCGTTCATTATTCACAAACACATTAATTGTTTGTGGAAATTACTCACTCGAAAGAGCCGAAACTATTCTTGATAAAGGATTAGTAGATGCGGTGGCATTTGGTCGTCCTTTCATTTCTAACCCAGATTTAGTAGAGCGTTTACAGTCAGGCCATGCTTTAGCGCAAGCCAAATCTGAATATTTCTATGGTGGCGATGCAACGGGTTATACCGACTATCCGACTGCTCAATAAGCTCACTCTATAAATCAAGGCTAAGAAAATGAATAAATTTTTTAAAGTAATGACTTTGTCCGCAGCAATTGGTGTATTGGGATTGAGTCAAGCAAATGCAGAATATGACCCAAACTTAAAGTCGATAGATACCCCTCCAGCCGTTTCACAGCAAATGTTTAATAAAGTGAAATCTGAGGGGTTAGGTCAGTATGCTTATGCAAAAGGTTTATCTAGTAAGTTTATAGAGTCTGAAGGCGTAAAACTTCATTACGTTGAAGGTGGATCTAAAGGCACACCAATTGTATTTATTCATGGTTTTGGTTCGACATGGAAAATGTGGGAACCAGTCATGCTTTCTTATATGAAAGACCATAAAGTGATTGCAATAGATTTACCGGGTTTGGGTCAATCATCTCCCATACTTAACGATGATTATTCGGCAGAAAATACATCAAAAATCTTGATTGGTGCGATTAAAAAAATTGCTGGTAAAGGGCCAATCTATTATGTCAGTCACGATTTAGGTAATTCGGCTTCTTATCCACTGGTTGCCAATAATCAGGGCTATATCAAAAAAGTAGTATTTATGGACTCGCCAATTCCAGATCGTGCGATGTTTGGATATCCGGGATACACACTTGATGGTCCAGGTCTGGGTTGGCACTTTGGTTATTTCAGCTTTGGTGATATTGCTGAAAAGCAAATTGCACATGATCCAGATTTATTTTTCTCGTACTTTATTAAAACTTATGCAGGTAAAAAAGACATTTTTACGCCTGAACTCCTTGCTGAGTTGATTGAACCATATTCAACTCGAGATAAATTAAAAGCAGCTTTTGGTTATTACCATTCTCATGCTGATTCAGTTCGTCAAAATGAAGCATTACTTGCTAATGGTAAAAAGTTAACCATACCTTCTATGGCACTTACAGGCCAAAAAGGCGTAAATGATGTTTTGGTGAAAGAGATGCGAGCAAGATTTGTCGCTGATCCTGCCCAATACACTGCCATTATTTTGCCAGATACAGGACACTGGATGGTGGAAGAAAATGCTGAAGGTGTTGAAAAAAGTTTATCGAACTTTTTATTTAAATAAATATGAAATTCATCGCACTCAGGCTTAAGGCTTGGGTGCAATAAATTATTTATTTTAAATGAGTCATTAATATGAATAGATATTTTAAAAATATATCCATTTCTACAGCTTTTATTTTGGTTAGTTCATCATATGCAAATGCAGAATATGACCCAAACTTAAAGTCGATAGATACGCCACCAGCTGTTTCACAGCAAATGTTTAATAAAGTGAAATCTAATGGGCTAGGGCAATATTCTTATGCAAAAGGTTTATCTAGTAAGTTTATAGAGTCTGAAGGCGTAAAACTTCATTACGTTGAAGGCGGATCTAAAGGCACACCAATTGTATTTATTCATGGTTTTGGTTCGACATGGAAAATGTGGGAACCAGTCATGCTTTCTTATATGAAAGACCATAAAGTGATTGCAATAGATTTACCGGGTTTGGGTCAATCATCTCCCATACTTAACGATGATTACTCCGCAGAGAATGTATCGAAAATTCTATTAAGTGCCATAAAACAAATTACCAAGAATGAGCCTATTTATTATGTGAGTCATGACATTGGAAATACGGCCTCTTACCCTCTAGTTGCAAATAATCAAGATTACGTTAAAAAAGTTGTCTTTATGGATTCTCCAATTCCAGATATGGAGACATTCAATCACCCGGGTTATTCACCAAAAGGACCGGGTTTAGGCTGGCATTTTGGCTATTTTAGTTTTGGTGATATTGCTGAAAAGCAAATTGCGAATGACCCAAATTTATTTCTCTCGTACTTTATTAAAACTTATGCAGGTAAAAAAGACATTTTTACGCCTGAACTCCTTGCTGAGTTGATTGAGCCATATTCGACTCGAGATAAATTAAAAGCAGCCTTTGGCTATTACCGTTCAAAGAAAGACTCAGCCCTACAAAATGAAGCACTTTTAGCAAATAACAAAAAGTTATTTATTCCTGCAATGGCGCTTAGTGGTGAAAAGGGAGTGAATGATGTTTTGGTTAAAGAAATGAGAGCGAAGTTTGTGGAAGATCCAGCTAAGTTAGAAGCGGTAATTTTACCTAACACAGGTCATTGGCTAATTGAAGAAAACCCAGAAGGCGTCGAGAAAAGTTTATCCAAATTTCTATTTAAATAATCCGTAAAACTTTTACATTCGAATCGATCTTGAACTCGGATGTAACTCAGCTAAAACATCCTTATTCCTATTTGTTCGAGAGAAATGAAAGATGAAAAATAAACTGCCATTCTTGTCTTTATTTTTTGCTTGTCTTACTGCATCAACAGTCAGTTATGCAAATAATGTGTATGGAGAGCATTTAGAAGGATTTAAATATCCTTATCCGCTCCAATATTTTAACTTCTCATCCCAACAGCAAAATTTAAAAATGGGATATATGGATGTTCAACCCAAAAAACCTAATGGACAAACAGTGGTGGTTTTGCATGGCAAAAACTTTTGTGGTGCAACTTGGGAAGAAACCATTAGTTTTTTAACACAAAATGGCTATCGGGTGATTGCTCCCGATCAAATCGGTTTCTGTACTTCTAGCAAACCAGATCATTATCAATATAGTTTCCAACAGCTTGCAGAGAACACACATGCTTTACTCGATAAATTAGGTGTTAAACAACCTATTTTATTGGCGCATTCAACAGGTGGTATGTTGGCAACCCGCTATGCTTTGATGTATCCGAAAGAAACAAAATTATTAGGAATGGTCAATCCGATTGGTTTAGAGGACTGGAAAGCAAAAGGGGTTCCGTATCGCAGTATTGATCAATGGTATCAGCGTGAACTGAAAGTGAGTGCTGAGTCTATTAAAGCTTATGAATTAAAAACTTATTATCAGGGCCAATGGAAGCCTGAATATGATAAATGGGTAGATATGTTAGCTGGATTAAATGCAGGGAATGGACATGAAAAAGTCGCTTGGAACTCAGCACTTATTTACGACATGATTTTTACTCAACCTGTCTATTATGAATTTTCTCATCTTAAAGTGCCTACCGTGCTGTATATCGGTACAGGTGACACAACTGCAATTGGTAGTGATATAGCTCCACCTGAAGTTAAGCAAAAAATTGGTCAATACAGCGTGCTGGGTAAAGAGGCTGCAAAATTAATTCCAAACGCTGAATTAATTGAATTTGCAGGTATGGGACATTCACCACAAATGCAAAACCCGAAACTATTTCATGAGGCTTTGATCAAAACTTTAAAGAAATACGATTAATGATTTGAGGCAATAAAAGCCCCTCTAAATACGGAGCTTTTATTGCTTATACAATTATTCTTTATACTGCCATGCCTTTAAAAACATTGAACAAACTTCTTGATTGAGTTTTTTCAATTCTTTAGGAGTGGGTGGTGCACCCCCTAGCATTGTTGCAGGATAAGAATATCCCATTACAGCACCCAAAAAGGCTTTAGCAGCTTCATCAGGATGTTCAACTTGAATTAAGCCAGCATTGTGTGCAGTTTCAAGAATATGACTTAAAGACCTCTTAATATTGCCTTGAGTACGATTCTGAATTTTAGGAAGAATCTCTTTCATTTCAACTAAAGCAATAATCAGTAATCGTTGCAGACGAATTGCATCAACATTATAAAAATGAGTTTGCACAGCGTACCCAATATCAAATAAACGTTGATCTAATCGTTTGTTACTATCCACGTGATGCTCAATAAAAGGAGCTTCCATTTCTGCTTTTAAATGGTCGAAGACTTCAATCAGCAGCGCTGTTTTGGTTGGAAAATGGTTATATAAAGTTTGTCGATTTGTACCAGCTTTAGTGGCAATAGCCTCTAAACGGACTTCTAAACCTTGTTCAAGAAATAGTTCACGTGCTGCTGCTATAAGAGTTGGGCGGATTCGAGAGGGACGTCCTGGAGATTTTTTTAACATATGGTGTTTTCTTGCACATCTTATTTATTTACTTTACAGTAAAGTAAATAAATTGTCTATATTTCTCGGGTTCCAGATATGCCTGATATTCATTTTTTTAGTCGTAAAACCTTGTATTTATTGCCTGTGCTCTTGTTTCTAAGTGGATGTGATTCTGAAAAACCTATTGTTAAAAATAATCAAAAGGTCGGCATTATCACTATAAAAAAAGAGACTATTGAATCTTCTTACCAGTTAGCTGGGAGAACAGTGGCCTCTGAAATTTCTCAGGTGCGGCCACAAGTAAATGGAGTAGTTGTCGAGCAATTATTTAAAGAAGGCTCTCAGGTAAGTAAGGGACAGCCTCTTTATAAAATTGATTCATCACTCTATCGCGATAGCGTTGATGAGGCTGCTGGTAACCTTGCACTTGCTAAAGCGACAGTGAATTCAACTCGTCTTCAAGCTGAGCGTTATAAGGAATTAATTAAGGTAAATGGCATTAGTCAGCAAGAACTTGATAATGCGTTAAGTGCCTATGAACAGGCAAAAGCCACCGTTGCTGTAAATGAAGCAGTATTAAAAACAGCGCGAACTAATTTGCGTTATACACAAGTTACTGCGCCTATTTCAGGGCGGATAGGGCGCTCTTCGATTACACGCGGAGCTTTAGTGACTTCTGCACAAACAGATCCTTTAGCAACCATTCAAAAACTTGACCCGATGTATGTCGATTTAACTCAGTCGAGTGATGAATATATGGCGCTACGTAAACAGCTCACTGAAAATGGAATAAAACCAACTGAACTTTCAGTACGTTTACAGCTCGAAAATGGCACCACTTATTCGCAACAAGGAACATTTAAGTTCAGTGATATTGCAGTAGATGAAGCAACTGGAAGTATCACGTTGCGTGCAGCATTTTCAAATCCAAATCATGGTTTATTGCCGGGAATGTATGTACGTGCAGAGCTTGGAACGGGTACGCGATCTAACAGCATTTTAATTCCCCAAGGAGCACTTTTTAGAGATGCAGATGGAAACGCGCTTGTATGGGTGGTTGGAAAAGATAATAAAGTTGAACAACGAAAAATTACGCTAGGAAATGCAATTGATAACCGTTGGTTAGTGAAATCGGGCTTGAACGAAGGAGATCAAGTCATTGTTGATGGCCTGCAAGGTTTAAGTGCCGGTATGGCGATTGAACCTACTCCAATGACCTGAGGATGCGCTATGTTGTCGAGTTTTTTTATTGCACGGCCTATTTTTGCTTGGGTTCTTTCTATTTGTATTATGGCCTTGGGTACCATTTCTATTTTGACCTTACCCATTGAACAATATCCAGATATTGCACCACCGGGTGTAAACGTCACTGCAAATTATCCCGGGGCATCTGCCAAAACTGTTGAAGATAGTGTAACCCAGATTTTGGAACAGCAAATTAAGGGCATTGATGGGTTACTTTATTTTTCATCGAGTAGCAGCTCCGCTGGCCAGGCACGTATAAGCTTAAGTTTTAATCAAAAAACAAACCCTGATACAGCGCAGGTTCAGGTCCAAAATGCAGTCAATCAGGCGCTTAGCCGATTACCGCAAGAAGTGCAGCAGCAAGGTATAACCGTGACAAAGTCACAAGGCGATAGTCTATTGGTTTTTGCACTTTACGATGAAAGTAATACAAGAACTTCTGTCGATATATCCGACTACATGGTGAGCACACTTCAAGACCCGCTAAGTCGCGTCGATGGCGTAGGTGAAATCACAGTATTTGGTGCTCAATATGCAATGCGCATATGGCTCGATCCACATAAACTAAATAGCTATGGCCTTATGCCTTCAGATGTCAGAACTGCGATTGAAGCTCAAAATGCACAAATTACAGCAGGTGAGTTGGGGGCATTACCAACTCGTGACGGACAGGCTTTAAATGCAACCGTAACAGCATTATCCCGTCTACAGACCGTAAATCAATTTGAAAATATTATTTTACGGACTCAAACAAACGGAGCTGTAGTTTTACTTAAAGATGTAGCTCGTGTAGAGCGCGGTGCAGAAAATTATCAAACCTCTACACGTTTGAATGGAAAGCCAGCTTCGGGTATGTCTATTCAACTTGCTTCGGGCGCCAATGCTTTAGAAACTGCTGAAAGAGTAAAAGCTGAGGTCACGCGTTTAACCGGTTCTATGCCATCAGGGTTAAAAGTTGCATATCCACGTGACAGTACTCCATTTGTTGAAGCATCTGTAAAAGGAGTGATTAAAACTTTAGCTGAGGCAATTGTTCTAGTCATTATTGTCATGTTCTTATTTTTACAGAGCTGGCGCGCGACTTTAATTCCAGCTATTGCGGTTCCGGTCGTATTGTTAGGAACGTTTGGTGTACTCAGTATATTGGGTTATAGCATTAATACGCTGACTTTATTTGCGATGGTACTTGCAATTGGTTTACTAGTAGATGATGCAATTGTGGTCGTAGAAAATGTAGAGCGGGTTATGCATGAGCAACATCTTGATGCCCGGCAAGCTACCCTAATTTCAATGAAAGAAATATCGGGTGCGTTGGTCGGTATTGCGATGGTACTTGCTGCGGTATTTTTACCTATGGCTTTTTTTGGTGGTTCTGTCGGCATTATTTATCGCCAATTTTCGGTAACACTCGTATCGGCTATGGTGCTTTCAGCCATTGTTGCTTTAACCCTTTCACCTGCGTTATGTGCAACCTTACTTAAACCTGCAAATGAAAAACAAAAGCAGAGAAAATTCTTTACTTGGTTCAATCGTAAAGTCGAACAAGGGCAGTCAAGCTATCGTATAAAGCTGCTCGCTGTTTTAGGTAAACCCAAAATATTTATGATCATATTCTTAGGTATTACAGCTTTGTTAGGCTGGCAATATACGCGAATGAATACTGGGTTTTTACCACAAGAAGACCAAGGCTCAGTTATGGTCCAGTTTAGTACACCAGTAGGCACAACACTCGCTGAAACAGAACGGGTAGGTAACTTGATAGCAGATTATTTCCTGACGAAAGAAAAGGATAATCTCAATGTGATTTTCATGGTGATGGGTAGAAATAACGCAGGCAGTGGGCAAAATGTGGGAATGGCATTTGCTGGACTCAAACATTGGGATGACCGAGAAGGGAGTGAAAACACAGCAGAAGCAGTGATTGCTCGGGCAAACTCATATTTTAAGTCGCTGCGTAACGCACGTGTTCAGGTACTTTCACCAGCCGCAGTAAGGGGGCTTGGGCAATCAAGTGGTTTTGAGCTTTGGTTACAAGATGCTGAAAATAAAGGACGTGATGCTTTACTGGCGGCACAAAACACTGTGTTAAAAGCAGCAAGTGCTGATTCTGGCTTAGCAGCAGTCCGTCTAAATAGTTTAGAAGATAAAGCTCAGTTACAAGTCGACATCGATCAAAGAAAAGCCAGTGCACTTGGTTTGGCTAAAGCCGATATCAGTAATACGCTGTCGTCGGCATGGGGTGGATCTTATATTAATGATTTCATCGATCAGGGACGTGTTAAGCGAGTTTATATGCAAGGAGACGCGATTTATCGTTCCTTACCTCAAGATATTGGGCAATGGTATGTTCGCGGTGCTACAGGTCAGATGACACCATTTTCTAGTTTCTCTTCTGTAAAATGGCAAATGGGACCACAAATGCTGCAACGCTTTAATGGTCTTTCAGCTGTACAAATACAAGGCTCCGCGGCAACTGGTGAAAGTTCTGGTGGGGCTATGGATAAGATGCAGGAGTTAGTTGATCAACAACAAGGCTTTAACCTTCAGTGGAGCGGGTTGTCTTATCAAGAGAAGTTAGCTGGCGGTCAAACCATTTGGTTATATTTAGCATCCATTATCTTTATCTTTTTGTGTTTAGCAGCACTTTATGAAAGTTGGTCCATTCCTGTTTCTGTCATGCTAGTGATTCCTTTAGGTCTGATTGGAGCTGTGGTGGCTGCAAGTCTGGCTGGTTTTGTGAATGATATTTACTTTCAGGTAGCTATGCTTACTACCATTGGACTTTCTGCCAAAAATGCTATTTTGATTGTTGAGTTCGCGGCAGCCAAGTTAGAGGCAGGGCAAGCATTAATGGAAGCGATTATTGAAGGAGCAGGGCAGCGATTACGTCCCATTATTATGACATCTCTGGCATTTGTTGCGGGCGTTCTTCCCTTGGCTGTATCTACAGGAGCAGGAGCTGTTAGCCGTAAAGAAATTGGTATAGCCGTAACGGGCGGTATGATTTCAGGAACCTTGCTTTCTATTTTCTTTGTGCCTTTATTCTTTCTTTTAGTTCGCCGTTTAACCAATAAGCTAAACGAAAAAAAGATGTCATAAAATAATGAAAGTCATTAAAAATTAGACCCTCACACTATTTATAGCATGAGGGTCTAAAAGACTTATCACTTAGAATGTATTTTGAATAATGACTTCATCGAAAGGAAGTTTACCCACACGTGGGTAAGGTTCAGAAGCTGACTTACCAACAGCAATCATTAAACACACCACATGGTCTTCAGGCAAGTTAACGAGCTTCGCCATTGCGTCAAAGTCAAAACCATCCATCGGGCAGCTATCTAAACCATGTTCTTGGGCAAGTAACATCAGAGTTTGAGCAAAAATCCCCGCACTACGCATAACTTCGTCACGTTGGGTTTGTGGGCGGTCACGGTAATACTGGTCAATCGCGCCAGCCATAATATTTTGAACTTCTGGAGTCGCACCATCCCATACACGTTTAGCATCAACTTCCCATGTATTTAATTTTGCACATAATACAATGAGTAAAGATGCTTCTGTAACTTGTGGTTGGTCCCAAGCAATAGCACGAATTTTTTGTCTTAACTCAGCATCTTCGACAACAACCGGACGCCAATGCTGCAAGTTAAAAGCACTTGGTGCATTTGCTAAAACTTCTTGTAATAACTGCTTTTTGTTATCTTCAGATAACTGAAAAGAAGGGTCGAAGCGTTTAATTGCACGGCGCTTACGGAGAGCATCAATAACATTCATAAGATTTTCCTACTTGAGAATTGGGTAGCTGTACTCGTTATTTTGTATAACGTTGGGCTACTTCAGCCGAAGAAAAGTTTGGTAATAATGTCATACGTGATTTTTCAAAATTATTCCATTGATTTTCGTCTTTCAGCACAGGAATTGTAATTGTTTCTTTACGATCAAAGCCGATTAGAGCAGCATCCACCAAATCATTGACGTCCATTAATGGCGGAACTTGGCTTAAATCGATACCTGAACGTTCCCAAATTTCAGTTTTGGTTGCAGAAGGCAATACGGCTTGCACATGTACGCCATGATCTTTTAACTCTAAATGTAAGCCTTGGCTAAAAAAATGTATAAAGGACTTACTTGCACCATAAATGGTAGAACCAAATTCAGGAGACAACCCAACAACAGAACCTAAATTAATAATTGAGCCTTTACCTTTACGTACGAGTTGCTCGGAAACCGCATGAGACAAACGAACAACCGCCGTCATATTTAAAGTCATGAGTGTTTCAATTTCTTTAATATCTTGAGTTAAAAAATTTCCGCTAAGTGTAATACCTGCGTTATTTACCAAAATTTCAATATCAGCATCGTTTTTTAGAACATCTTCAATTTTGCTAATGTCTTGATCCTTTGATAAATCGGCCTGAATAAATTCGACCTGTACACCGTATTTTGCTTGAAGGTCTCTCGAGATTTTGTCTAAGCGGTTGGTATCTCGTGCAACCAAGATTAAGTGATGGCCACGTTGTGCAAAACGGTCTGCATAAACAGAACCAATCCCTGACGAAGCCCCTGTAATAAGTACTTTTGATTGAGCTGACATGTGATGTCTCCACGCTTTATTTTTTAGATGATGATCATAATCTAAAATAACTAATTTTTGATGTCAATCATAATCAATGTATAATTATGACTAGTAGGGTGAATAAAAATGGGTGCGCCAGCATGAAAGTCAGTAAAACTCAGGTAAAAGAAAACCGAGATAAAATTGTTGAAAAGGCGACTCAACTATTTCGTAGCAAAGGCTACGATGGGGTCGGCATTGCCGAGTTAATGTCTAGCGCAGGTTTTACCCACGGCGGCTTTTATAAACATTTCAGTTCGAAAACAGACCTTGTCTCAATTACTGTTAAACATGGACTTGAGCAGGTTTTAAAAAGAATAGAAGGTTTAAACTTAACTCAATTTATTCAGCTTTATGTGTCTCGTACTCATCGAGATAATCGAGATTTGGGCTGCACACTAACGGCGCTATCTTGTGATGCTGCACGACAGCCAGACGAAGTAAAAGTAGAATTTGAAGAGGGCATTGAGCAACTTATTCGGTTCATTATGAATGAACGAGCCAAACAAGTTTCTTTGGAAACGCCAGAGTTGAGAAAGCAAGCCATTAATATTCTTGCTCAATCCGTAGGTGCAATTGCCTTATCTCGCGCATGCCCAGACCAATCAAACCTTAGCGATGAAATCTTAGAAAGCTGTAAAGAGAGCCTTTTAAAATTAGCCGATTAAGCTTTTTTATCTTTCAAGCTGGTTTGCTAAACTGAATTAATCTCGAAATATCGACTGTTCGCTCATAAATGAGTTCCGCCGCATGTTCACAGGCTTGTTCTAATCTAATGGGGCCATTGGCGACTGAAAAAGCAGCCGTAACGCCATGCTCATAAAGCGCTTGGTAGCCTTCGCCTAATGTCCCTGCAATCACAATTACAGGTATATTGTGCGCCTTTGCTATTTGGCTCACCCCAAAAACTGTTTTACCACTTAAAGTTTGCTGGTCAAATTTACCTTCACCCGTAATCACCCAATCTGCATCAGCAATTTTACGTTCAAGTTCATTCAGTTCAGCCACGACTTTAACACCAGCTTTAAACGATGCATTTAAATAACTTTTGGCAGCAAAGCCCAAACCACCCGCAGCACCTGAGCCTGCTTCATCTCGTTTGTCAAAACCTAAAAGCTCCGCTGACACATCGGCAAAATGCGCAAGCGCTGCATCAAGTAACTTTACTTGAGTCGGAGAAGCACCTTTTTGTGGACCAAAAATATGAGATGCGCCATTTGGACCGCAAAGCGGATTGGTTACATCGGCAGCCAGTAAAAAACGTGTATGTTCAATGCGTGAGTCGAAATGTGTTAAATCAATGTGTGATAGGTTGCTTAGAGCGAGGCCACCTGCGGGTAAAACCTTTTGATTGGTATCGAGCAAAACAGTACCTAAAGCACTAAGTAACCCTGTGCCACCATCATTTGTGGCGCTGCCGCCCACAGTTAAAATAATCTCTTTTGCACCTGCATCTAAAGCATCTAAAATGAGCTGCCCTGTGCCAAAGGTTGTACTGTGGCAAGCATCACACTCAGACGGTGGGACTAACTGTATGCCGCTTGCTTGAGCCATTTCAATGATGGCGATTTTTTGCTTTTCTAACCATCCCCATTTGGCTTGAACAGGCTGACCTAATGGCCCAACCACCGTTTTTTCACGCCATTGACCATCGCAGACTTCTAAAACAGCTTCAATGGTTCCTTCACCACCATCTGCCATTGGGCACAAAACAGTTTCGGCATCGGGAAAAACAGCTTGCCATCCTTTGGCAATGGCTTGAGCTACCTTCAAAGCAGATAAGCTGTCTTTAAATGAGTCAGGGGCGATCACAAGCTTCATAAACGTTCTAATACAGATAGATTTCTCATTGTTTTATACTGCTTAATACGAAAAAAACATAGATAAACACATGTAGGCGTCAATTTTTAAATACTTTCAATCTGATAAAAATGAAAATCAATAATGTTTTTATCTGTAAAAAATTGGATTGTAAAATTTTTAAGTTATTGTTTTATAAATTTTTATATAAATAGTATGGTTGTTTTGAATGATTGTAATTGTAAACAATATGGCACATATTATAAGAACGGTTGAGCCAGCTTTTAAAATAGCGGAAACCTATAAAAAGTAGACTCTACAAATAAACTAAACAGCAGATTGTCTTGATATAACCATAATTTAAATTGTGATTTTATTGGATCTGTTGAGTGTAAAAGAAATAAGAGGATGAAAAAGTGGATAATTCAGAAGAACAAAAGCATATACAGGAAAATAACGGTTTTGCGCGAATTGAGCCATATACTCATCCTGCTGGTGGGTGGGGCGCACTCCTTAGTGTCGCTCGAAACCTAAAGCGACAAGATGTTTTAGGTAAAGGTTCAATTACCTTACTCAACATTAACCAGCCTACAGGTTTTGACTGTCCCGGTTGTGCATGGCCAGAAAAGAAAGATGCCCATGCCTTTAACTTCTGTGAAAATGGTGCCAAAGCAGTTGCTTTTGAAGCAACCAGTAAAACCGTTACTCCCGAATATTTCGCAGGCCATACGGTTAGTTGGCTATCAGAACAAAGTGACTTTTTCCTAGAAGACTTAGGCCGCTTAACTGACCCAGTTCGTTATGACGCTGCAACCGATAAATATGTTCCTATTTCATGGGACGATGCCTTTAAGCTCATTGCTCAACATTTACATGCGCTAGACAACCCAGACCAAGCGGCATTTTATACATCTGGCCGTGCCAGTAACGAAGCTGCATTTTTATATCAATTGTTTGTGAGAAGCTTTGGTACAAATAACTTTCCAGACTGTTCAAACATGTGCCATGAAACCACAAGTGTTGGCTTGCTTGACTCGATTGGTTTAGGAAAGGGCACAATCACCCTAGACGACTTTGACCTAGCTGATGCTATTTTTAGTTTTGGGCACAACCCGGGAACCAACCATCCACGTATGTTAGGCACTTTGCGTGAAGTGTCTAAACGCGGTGGCAACATTATTGCGATTAACCCGATTAAAGAGCGAGGCTTAGAGCGTTTCCAAGACCCGCAAGCACCGCTTGAGATGATGACCAATGGCAGTACGCCAATTAGCCGTTATTATTTCCAGCCTAAAATTGGTGGCGACTATGCACTGATGTTAGGAATGTTAAAGCACTTAAATGAATGGGATAAAAAAGCACTTGCTTCAGGTAAACCAAGCGTTTTTGACCGAAACTTTATTGCGGTGAATACCGTTGGTTTCGATGAGATGATTGCTGAGGTGGAAAGAACTGAGTGGGCAGATATTTATAAGCACTCAGGCCTGTCGCCTGAACATTTAGAAAAGCTTGCTAAACTCTTTTTAGAGTCAGAGCGCTCCATTTTCTGTTGGGGGATGGGGATTACCCAGCACCGACACGGAACTGCTAACGTACATATGCTGGCAAATTTATTGTTGGCACGTGGTCAAATTGGTAGACCAGGTGCAGGGCTGTGTCCGGTTCGTGGGCACAGTAACGTGCAAGGCGACCGCACGATGGGTATTAATGAACTACCTAGCCCGAAATTACTCGACAACATTGACCGTGTGTTCGGTATTAAATCGCCAAGAAAAAATGGGCATGGTGTGGTCGAAACCATTAAAGCCATGGCTGAAGGCGAAGTTAAAGTCTTTATTGGTTTGGGCGGAAACTTTGCGGTTGCAACTCCCGATACTCCATATACTCAAGAAGCGCTTAGAAAATGTGATTTAACTGTACATGTCGCAACGAAATTAAATCGTAGCCATTTGGTGTGTGGTAAAGACGCACTTATTTTGCCATGTTTAGGCCGTACCGAAATTGATGAACAGCTTCATGGCCCACAAGCGATTTCGGTTGAAGACTCAATGAGTAATGTTCACTTGTCGGCAGGACGCAATACGCCAATTTCTAAAAACATATTGTCGGAACCGGATATCGTAGCAAGAATGGCTGAAGCAGTACTTCCAGACAGTCAGATTAAATGGAGATGGTACATCGAAAGTTATGATCGTATTCGTGACTCAATTGCCGATGTATTTGATGAGTTCCATGACTTTAATTTACGTGTTTATAAACCGGGCGGTTTCCACCTAGAGCATCCAGCCAATCAGCACATCTGGAATACCAAGAGTGGTAAAGCGCAGTTTATGATTACGCCGCTGAGTGAGGTTTATGCCGATAAGGAAAATCAGTACGCTGCGGCATATACCGAAAGTAAGGTTTATACCTTAATGACCACTCGCTCTCATGACCAATACAACACCACTTTATATGGTCTAGATGACCGTTACCGCGGAGTGTTTGGTCAGCGCCGTGTGTTGTTTATGAACCAAGCTGATATTGATGAAGCAGGCTTTGAAGCAAATCAGTGGGTCGATATTGAAAGCGTTTTCTCGGATGGCGTGAAACGTATTGTGCATAGTTTCCGTATTGTGCCGTATAACATTCCGCGAGGCAGCTTGGCGGCTTACTATCCGGAAACCAATCCTTTAGTGGCCTTAAGCAGTCACGATAAATATGCCAAGATTCCGGCATCAAAAAGTGTTCCTGTGATTTTGCATCCCGGGAATGCACCAGAGCACTTTAACTTGGCAACAGCAGTTGACCCTGAAGATGCCAATAAGAAAGTCAGCAGCCTCTAAGTGAACCTGTTTTTTAAAATGAAATCTAAGCAAATGGCGCTCTAAACAAGCGCCATTCTTGAAATAAAGGAAATAATTTTGACACCACATGCTTATGGGGTTGAAACATTGCCAGTACAGCGGTTTAACAAAACCGAATCTGAAAATGTTTTAGATCATATTGTGCAAGAGTACCCAATTGCTTTGGTATATAACGGTATTTCACATGCGGTGATGATGGCAACACCGACCGATGTCGAATTATTTGCCAAAGGTTTTAGTCTCTCGGAAGGCATTTTGACCAGTTTAAAAGAGCTATATGTCCTTGATGTACATCAAAATGAATTGGGCATTACGGTGGAAATGACCATTTCATCGAGAGCATTTGCCGCATTAAAAGAACACCGTCGTATGATGGTAGGTCGTACAGGCTGTGGTTTATGTGGCATTGAAAGTTTGGAGCAGTTTCAGTTAGATGTTCCCAAAATTACAACGCATGCATCAAAGCTATGGCTTGAGCAAATTCCGAGTGCCATTTCTCATTTAAAAACTCAACAAGAAATTACTGCTTTAACGGGTGGGGCGCATGCCGCTGCTTGGGTGGTTGATGGTCAAATCGTGGCTTTATTTGAAGATGTTGGCCGCCATAATGCTTTAGACAAATTAATTGGTTATATAGCGCAAGAAAACTACGACACCAGTTTAGGTTTTGTGGTGATGACCAGTCGGGCAAGTTATGAACTGATACGAAAATGTGCTCAGCTGAATATAAGTCTACTGGCGTCAATTTCAGCACCTACTAGCATGGCCATACAGTTAGCCAAACAATCTGGCCTGACATTGGCAAGTTTTTGTAGGGGAGACCGGTTTGTTTTATATACAGAAATTTAAAATATATCGTTCAATATGAGGGGCTTAAAACGAAGCTCATCTGACATTTCTGTTGCTTTTAAGCTATGGATAGATTTTATAGATTATTATAAAACTCAAAAGGTTCAGAGTCTGTCCAAATGTCTTGGTTACAATCACTAAAAGAATGGGCAAAACGTCTAAAAAAACAAATTATTATGCTTTGGTTTGCCTCAAGGCATCCTCAAATGCCGTGGTTACCCAAAGTGATTGCGGTCGTGGCTGTGGCTTATGCTTTTAGTCCTATCGACTTAATTCCAGATTTTATTCCTATTTTAGGCTTTGTAGATGATGCCATCATTTTACCGATACTCATTTGGCTAGCGCTTCGCTTTACGCCTCAACAAGTCATTTTAGATGCAGAACAACAAGCCAAAGAATGGTTAGATGAACATGAGAAAGGGCCACGAAATTATTTGGTTGCTGTACTGATTATTTTAATTTGGCTCACACTTGCCGTGATGGCTTACTTTTATTTTGGTGGTGGTTTGTAGTTGAACTGAGTCTTAAAACCTGTGCGAATTTAATACCCTTAACATTGTGCTTTGCTACAACTCAAAGGATAATAACGTTTTTATAAACTATGGGTTGCAGACCATGAAAATCGTCGCAGATGAAAATTTGGCGTTTACCGATTACTTTTTTTCAGAATTTGGCGATATTCAACACCATGCAGGACGCACCTTAACGCACGCAGATGTGAAAGATGCTGAAGCTTTATTGGTCCGCTCAGTTACTGCTGTAAATGAAAGTTTAATTCAAAACACCGCTTTAAAATATGTAGGTAGTGCCACAATTGGTACTGATCATTTAGATATTCAAGCCCTAGAAAAACATAATATTACATGGGCCAATGCCGCAGGTTGTAATGCACAGGCAGTTGCTGAATATGTCATTACCGCTTTACTTCATTTAGATGGTAGCCTTTTAGAACAACAAGAAAAATTTACGCTAGGCATTGTGGGGCTTGGCAACGTGGGTAAACGTTTAGCTTATATGGCTCGGTTGCTTGGCTGGAACGTAATTGGCTTTGACCCATATGTAACATTAGATTCAATTGAAAATGTGAACTTTAAAACCCTATTACAACAAGCCAATGCTATTTCAATTCATGTGCCACTCACCAAAAACGGTGAACATGCGACATATCATCTTTTCAACGAAGAAACTTTTGCAGCGCTTCAACCAGATACAATTTTAATTAATAGCGCTCGTGGTCCGGTTGTGAAAGAAGCTGCTTTAATCGAAGACATTCAACGTACCAAACGTAAAGTTGTACTTGATGTATTTGAACATGAGCCAGTGATATCAGATGAGCTTTTAAATATGTTGGCTTTGGCGACACCGCATATTGCAGGTTATAGCTTGGAAGGAAAAGCTCGTGGTACACAAATGATTTATGAAGCGTTTTGCCAAAAATTTGGCTACGACATTAATAAGCGTTTCGAAACGCAGTTGCCTGCATGTGAAGATTATTTTTCAGGACATGACTTAAAAGCAGTATTAAAGCAAAAAATATCTCATATTTATGATATTGCTCAAGATGATGCCAACATCCGTGCCTGTGTTAAAGATGGCAAAGTAGAGCAAAAAGCATTTGATTTATTACGTAAGAATTATCCACTGCGCCGTGAATGGGCAGCACACGGGGGACCGCAAGCATGAGTTTAAGTTATCAACCTACGTGTTCAATTGATGCTTTAAAGGCTCGTGCCAAACTTTATACCCAAATCCGTCAGTTCTTTGCAGAACGTGGGGTCATGGAAGTTGAAACACCCGTAGTTTCACAAGCAGGCGTTACCGATGTGCATTTGGCTTCGGTTCAGGCGTTACGCCATATCAATGGCAAATTACAGACTCAGTATTTACAGACTTCTCCTGAGTTTGCCATGAAACGTTTGCTAGCAAGTGGTAGCGGGCCGATTTATCAAATATGCAAGGTTTTTCGTGATGATGAACACGGGCGTAAACACAACAGTGAATTTACCATGCTCGAATGGTATCGTCCGGGTTTAGACTTAAAAGCATTAATGCATGAAACAGCCGATTTATTGCAAACCTGTTTACAGCATCGTTTTGGCGAAGTTCGTCCATTTATTTTAAGTTATAAGCATGCCTTTCAGGACCGTTTAGATATTAACCCGTTACAAGCAACTTTAAAGCAACTCAAAGATACTGCAAATCGTGTGGGGTTAAATCTCGATTTAGGTGATGACCGCTTAGCTTATATGGACTTGTTGTTTTCTCATTTTGTTGAGCCAAGTTTAGGTTTTGATGCACCTGTCTTTTTAACTGACTTTCCGCCAGAAATGGCGTCTTTGGCAAAAGTGAAAGTAGATGAAGATGGGGAAGAGGTCGCAGCGCGTTTTGAGATTTATATCGAAGGTCTGGAACTTGCCAATGCTTACGATGAATTGCTCGATGCAGAAGTTTTACGTTCACGCTTTGAAGCAGACAATGCAGAACGGGCTAAGCAAGGGCTTCATGTTATGCCATTAGATGAACACTTGTTAGCAGCTTTGCCTCATATGCCAGAATGTTCAGGAATTGCTTTAGGCATAGACCGATTACTCATGGTTGCAACCGAACAACTTAAAATTGAAAAAGTCATCGCATTTCCAGCCGAAATTGCCTGAGGGCGAGCAAATAAAAAAGCCACATATAGTGGCTTTTTTATTTGGAGCTTATTTAAATTAAGCTTGTTGAATACCTGCAACCACCCAGTCTTGCTGAGAGCCAACAGGTTTTACAAAGTGCCAGATTTCTGTAAATGGCTGTGGCAAGCTATTTAAATCTTCACTTACTGTACCTGTGAAGCGTACGCTCACAATGTATTGACCATTTTCAGTCGCACTATCTACAACCATTGCATTTAAGTTACTAAACTCGGCAACGTCTTGATCTTGATTCTCCATGATGTCGTTATACATAGAGTTATAAAGTTCAGGTGTTAAGTAGCGACGAATTTCTTCGATGTTACTTGCACTGTTGATTGACTGAATGTGGTTAAAACGCTGACGGGCAACACGTAAGAAAGAAGCAGGTTCACTACCATCTGGTAACTGGTTGCCATTACTTGTTGTTGCACCACCAAACGGTGCTTGAGTTGCTGTACCACCACCAACAGACTGACCAAAAATATTGGTATTGTCGTTTGAGTTAGTTGGTGCAGCTGAACGGCCAAATGTGTTTTGACCGTTGCTGTTTGGAGCGTAAGGATTATTTGCTGCTAATTTTTTTTTCCCGCCCAATTTGCGGAATACAAAAAAGGCAACAGCAGCAGCAAGTAATACCCATAACCAGCCTGGGATACCACCTTTCTTCTCTTGTTGCTGTTGAGCTTGAACCGCTTGTTGCTCGTTGTCTGGCTGGGTTACACGTTGTTCAGTTGATGTTGGTTTGTCATCAGCTAAAGCATGTGCTGCAACAGCACCTACGGCAGCACCAGCTACACCAGCTGCAACCATTGAACCAACACCCGGACCAGATCTTTGAGGTGCTGTAGCAGGTTGTTGAACTGGAGTCACTTGACGAGGTTGTTGATATGACTGGCTTGAAGTGGTAGAGCGTGCCATGCCGTGGCTTTTACCACCACCTGCACGTTTTGCTTCAGCAAGAGGAGAAATTGCCAAAGCAGCCATTAAAATACCGGTTATCAAGCCGCGCTGGTGTACTTCCATAGGAAATTCCTGTTTAAAATTAATTTGTAATTGTATTTATGCAGTCATTTACACTAAATTTCAACTATAAAAATATGTTTTTTTATGTCAATTCATCGCTGAGCTGCATCGCTTCGGTAAGGGCTTCATGTAAGCGTGCCACAGCAATTACTTGTACTCCCGGAATCGCTTTTTGTGGTGCGTTGCCTCTAGGTAAAATGACATATTTAAAGCCATGTTTTGCTGCTTCTTTTAAGCGTTCTTGTCCATTCGGTACAGGTCGAATTTCACCTGAAAGACCAACTTCACCAAAAACTGCAAGTTGCTGAGGCAATGCCTTGGTACGTAAACTTGATGCACAAGCTAGTAAAACAGCCAAGTCAGAACCTGTTTCAGTAATTTTTAAACCACCGACAATATTGACATAAACGTCTTGCCCTGTAGTTTGTACACCACCATGACGGTGCATTACAGCAAGCAACATGTTTAAACGGTTTTGTTCAAGACCAAGAGCGACACGTCTAGGTTGTCCTTGAGCATCATCAACTAAAGCTTGAACTTCAACTAAAAGCGGGCGCGTTCCTTCACGGCTAATCATGACAATTGAACCGGGAATGGCTTCGTCATAACGACTTAAGAAAATAGCAGAAGGGTTAGCCACTTCACGTAAGCCTTTATCGGTCATGCCAAATACACCAAGTTCATTGACTGCACCAAAACGGTTTTTCACCGCACGAATCATACGATAGCGTGAGTCTGATTGGCCTTCAAAATAAAGCACACAGTCCACCATATGTTCTAAAACACGTGGGCCTGCCAGTGCACCTTCTTTGGTCACGTGACCAACAATAAATAATGCCGTGCCACTATTTTTTGCATAGCGGGTTAATAACGCAGCAGATTCACGAATTTGTGAAACCCCACCGGGTGCAGATTGAAGCGTTTCTGTGTAAAGCGTTTGAATCGAGTCCAAAATTGCTACCACAGGGCGTTCTTGCTCTAAAACTTCACAAATGCGTTCGACACAGGTTTCAGCCATGACTTTTAACTGGTCTGTAGGCAAGTCAAGGCGCTGTGCACGTAAGGCCACCTGAGACAATGATTCTTCACCCGTAATATAAAGTGCAGAACTTTTTGCACTTGCCATGTGGGTTGCTGTTTGTAAAAGAATGGTCGATTTACCAATACCTGGGTCACCACCAATCAGGACTACTGAGCCTGTGACCAAGCCACCGCCAAGTACGCGGTCAAACTCGCTAATACCTGTAGGTAAGCGGGTTTCATGAGAAACCGAGACTTTATTTAGTGTTGTTATATTGGCAACTTGGCCTGCGTAGCCCCCAATTTTAGGACGAGCGCGATGGGCTGTAGTAGGTTCGAGTTTAACTTCAGTCAGAGAATTCCATTCACCACACTCTGAACATTGACCAGCCCATTTAGGATGATCCGCACCACATTGTTCGCAACGGTAAACAGTTTTGACTTTGCTCATATTCGACTTCGGTTTGTTAACTTCATAATCAGTAAAAACAGAGTATAGCAAAACGACACCCTGAACGTAGGCAGAACCCGATCATTTTTCAAAGGCTTATTTTTCACGCGTTGTCCAAAAATATTGGAATGTATTTTGCTTTAGCTAAGGTGGGAAATTTTTAGGATATTTACCTATGTCTAATCTTCAGCATCATGATCATGCTGGCGACTTACAGCGAAAGCTTACCAATCGCCATTTACAATTGATCGCTATTGGAGGGGCCATTGGAACAGGCCTGTTTATGGGGTCGGGCAAAACTATTTCATTGGCGGGACCATCAATTTTATTTATCTATTTAATTATTGGCACCATGATTTTCTTTCTTATGCGTGCTTTGGGAGAGGTTTTACTTTCAAACCTAAATTATAAGTCGTTTGTCGATATGGCTTATGACCTGATTGGGCCTTGGGCTGGTTTTTATGTCGGGTGGACCTACTGGGTAAGTTGGGTGCTCGTAGGTATGGCAGATTTAACTGCGGTGACGAGCTATCTGAGCTTTTGGCTCCCCAATGGAGTTAGTTTTAGCCCAATAGAACAGGCAATGATTAGTGCAGGCTGTGTTCTCTTTCTATTGATTTTAAACTTATTGACGGTTCGTTTATTTGGCGAAGTCGAATTTTGGTTTGCGATTATTAAAATTGTTGCCATTATTGCTTTAGTTCTTGCCGGCATCTATATGGTAGTGACCAAGTTCCAATCACCATCTGGCTCTGTTGCGGCTATTTCTAATATTTGGAATCATGGCGGTATGTTTCCTCATGGGGTAAATGGTTTCCTTGCCGGCTTCCAGATTGCGATCTTTGCTTTTATTGGGGTAGAACTGGTCGGAACCACAGCTGCTGAAACTAAAGACCCTCATAAACATTTGCCTAAAGCAATTAACGCAATTCCGATCCGCGTCATTTTATTCTATGTATTGGCATTAATGGTGGTGATGTCTGTAACGCCTTGGGATCAGGTAAAAGCAGATCGTAGTCCATTCGTTGAACTATTCTTAATGGCAGGGATTCCAACTGCTGCAATTATTATGAACCTAGTGGTGTTGTCATCGGTCATGTCATCGATGAACAGCGGTATTTTTTCAACTAGCCGAATGATGTATGGCTTATCGCGTGATGGTCAGGCACCTGAAACATTAGGTCAGTTGACTAAAAGCGCAGTTCCAGCAAATGGTTTAATTTTTTCCTGTGCCTGTATTATGGGTGGTGCTTTATTACAATATTTTGTGCCCAATACGATTGAAGCATTTACCTTGGCAACAACGTTATGCACTATTTTATTTTTAACGGTATGGATTTTGATTTTGGTGTGTTATATCCGCTACCGTAAGTTATCTCCTGAACTGCATGAAAAATCGAACTTTAAAATGCCGGGTGGGGTAGTAATGAGTTATGTCGTTATTGTTTTCTTCTTATTTACGATTGCAATTTTAAGCCTTGAAGCAGACACAGCTAAGTCGCTTATGGTCAGTCCAATTTGGTTCCTCGTTCTTGCAATTGGTTACTTTGGTTTTTATAAGTCAAAAATAAAACGTAATTTTGCCCAAGAATAAATAACTTAGAAGCAAAATATAAAAAGGCAATCGATCTGATTGCCTTTTTTAATTGAAAAATCAAAGTGGTTCAAGTCTTAATTTTAGACTGGAAGGTGCGTTGTATTGCTATGTTCTTGTGCGTATTATCGGATTTAATTGTATGTATCTTGAAATTATCAGCCATACAGACAAAAATTGGTTAGCTGAAAAGTTGTCAAAAAATATACATTTAAAAGATACCTGCAAATGGTGCGATATCGTCTTTTTGATTTGAATTTAGCTAACGGACTAAAAAAATTACTGGAGTGTATTCATAAAATGTCGAATCAAAATCTGAGTGATCCTCATGAACAAGGTGAGCTCCATCGTAGTCTTTCCAATCGGCATTTACAGCTGATTGCAATTGGTGGTGCCATTGGTACTGGTTTATTCATGGGGTCAGGTAAAACAATTAGTCTTGCCGGCCCATCTATCTTATTCATTTATTTGATTATTGGTGTGATGGTGTTTTTTGTCATGCGTGCGCTTGGCGAATTACTCCTGTCAAATTTAACCTATAAATCATTTATTGATTTCACCACAGATTTAATTGGCCCATGGGCAGGTTATTTTGTGGGATGGACCTATTGGTTGTGCTGGATCACGATTGGTATCGCCGATCTGTCTGCAATTATCTATTACTTACAATTTTTCAATAACGGCCAGCCTTTCTCACCAGTTGAAGGGGCAATGATTAGTGTGGCTGCTATTGTATTTATTATGGGTTTGAACCTGTTAACTGTACGCCTATTTGGTGAATTAGAGTTCTGGTTTGCGCTTATTAAGATTCTTGCGATTATTATTTTAATTGCAGTGGGTCTATGGATGATCTTTACTGGCTTTACTTCTAGTACGGGCGAGGTGGCTTCATTTACTCATTTATGGGCAAATGGCGGTTTCTTCCCAACAGGGGTGCATGGCTTCTTGGCTGGCTTCCAGATCGCGATCTTTGCTTTCGTGGGCGTAGAACTTGTTGGAACAACAGCTGCTGAAACCAAAGATCCTGAGCGTAACTTACCTAAAGCGATTAACTCAATTCCAGTTCGTATCATTATTTTCTACGTCTTGGCATTGCTTATCGTGATGTCGGTAACTCCGTGGAATAGAATTGATCCCGCGATCAGCCCATTTGTAAACTTGTTTAGCCAAGCTGGTATTGCGGCAGCAGCGATCTTGATGAACTTAGTAGTATTGTCATCAGTTATGTCTTCGATGAACAGTGGTGTATTCTCAACAAGCCGTATGTTGTTTGGTTTATCTCGTGAAGATCAAGGTCCAAAAGCTTTTGGTAAATTGAACAGACGTGCAGTACCTGCAAATGCATTGTATTTTTCTGCTGCATGTTTATTGTTAGGTGCGGCATTACAGTATTTTGTACCAAATACAGTTGAAGCATTCACTCTTGCCACAACGCTTTCAACTATTTTGTTCATTTGCGTGTGGTTACTAATTATCTGGAGTTATATCCGTTACTACACGACACGCCCTGAGCTGCATGCCAAATCAACATTTAAATTGCCGGGCGGCCTATTTACCTGTTGGATCACGATTATTTTCTTTGTTGGCATGATTTATGTGCTGTCTTTAGAGCCAGATACTTTTAAAGCATTGAAAGTCAGCCCAATCTGGTTTGTTATCCTGATCATTGGTTATTTCTTCTTCTATAAACCACGTCATAAAAAGTAATGAAATTGATTTACTTATGACTAAACGCCAGCTGAAAAGCTGGCGTTTTTTATGCATATTGTTTTTCTATTCAAGTTTACTCTTTAGCCGCTTGCATGATCACGGTATACTGCATCGAATTGTTTAAATCAGGTGCTCAGATGCTTCGTGTCATTTGCCTCATCAGTTTATTGAGCAGCAGTATTTTGCTTACAGCTTGCGGTCAGTCAGGAGCATTACAGCTACCTTCTGATCCAAATTATGACCACCGTGCAAAATACTTGCTCTATCGTAATAAAGAATCAAAACAAGTTGTGCAAAAAGATGAAAAGGCTGAACAGCCAGTCGAGTCATCATCAGCTCCAACCCAAACAACTTCACCTTAAGCTTTGAAATAAGGACACATTCATGAGTTTCACCCGCATTAATGGAGTATTGCATGCAGAGCAATGTTCTCTAGAGCAGCTTGCGCAGCAATTTGGCACACCGTTATATGTTTATTCAAAAACAGCTTTTGAAAAACATTATTTAGATATGGACCGTGCCTTTGACTTTATTGATCATCAAATCTGTTTTGCGGTGAAGTCTAACTCAAACTTGGCTGTTCTTAGTGTCTTGGCAAAACTTGGTGCGGGTTTTGACATTGTGTCTGGTGGTGAGCTGGCTCGTGTTTTAAAAGCGGGTGGGGATGCTTCTAAAATCGTATTTTCAGGTTTAGGTAAAACTGAAGTCGATATTGAAACCTCACTCAATGTAGGCATTGCTTGTTTTAATGTTGAGTCTTATGCAGAGCTAGACCGCATTCAAAAAGTAGCTGCTCGCTTAGGTAAAAAAGCGCCTATTTCTTTGCGTGTAAATCCTGATGTCGATGCAAAAACACATCCTTATATTTCAACTGGTTTAAAAGAAAATAAATTTGGTATTCCAAGTGATGCTGTTTATGAAACTTATCAATACGCAGCTTCTTTACCTAACCTTGAAATTGTAGGTATTGACTGTCACATTGGTTCACAGCTCACTGAAACTAAACCATTTGTTGATGCTTTAGACCGTGTCATTGTGATGATTGATGAGTTGAAAAAACTAGGCATCAATCTTAAACATATCGATATCGGTGGTGGTTTAGGGGTTTGTTATAAAGATGAGACACCGCCAAGTGTTGAAGAATATGCAAACTCTATGAAACCTGCTTTAGAAAAATTAGGCTTAAAAGTCTATATGGAGCCGGGCCGTAGCATCAGTGCAAATGCGGGCGTACTTTTAACTAAAGTTGATTTGCTTAAACCAACTACACATCGTAACTTCGCTATTATTGATGCAGCAATGAATGATTTAATCCGTCCTGCTTTATATGAAGCTTGGATGGATATTCAGCCTGTTGTGCCACGTACCGATACTGAAGAAAAAGTATGGGACCTCGTTGGTGCAATTTGTGAAACAGGTGACTTTATTGGTAAAGACCGCTCACTTGCATTACAAGAAAATGATTTGTTGGCTGTACTCGGTGCAGGGGCTTATGGTTTTGTGATGAGTTCAAATTACAACACGCGTGGCCGTGCTGCAGAAGTCATGGTATCAGGTGAAAACAGCTATTTAATTCGTGAACGTGAAACGGTTGAGTCGCTTTGGGAAAAAGAACGTTTATTGCCTGAGGAGTAAATGAGATGTTATTAGAATTTACCAAAATGCATGGTTTGGGCAATGATTTCATGGTGGTTGACCTATTTAGCCAAAGAGCTTATTTAGATACAGCAACCATTCAACGTTTGGCAGATCGGCACTTTGGTGTTGGTTTTGACCAGCTTTTAATTGTTGAACCACCAGATGTACCAGAAGCTGACTTTAAATATCGTATTTTCAACGCAGATGGTTCTGAGGTTGAACAATGTGGTAATGGCGTACGTTGTTTCGCTCGTTTTGTGCATGAACGTCATTTAACCAATAAAACCAACATTACCGTACAAACCAAAGCAGGTATTGTTAAGCCTGAGCTTGGGCAAAATGGTTGGGTACGCGTAAATATGGGCTACCCAAAGTTTCTACCAAATGAAATTCCATTTGTTGCCGAAGAGCCAGAAGCTTTATATACCCTTGAGTTGGCAAATGACCAAAACATTAGTATTGACGTAGTCAACATGGGTAATCCTCATGCGGTCACTATTGTTCCAGACGTACTCACTGCTGATGTAGCAGGTATTGGTCCACAAGTTGAATCACATAAACGTTTCCCTGAGCGTGTTAATGCTGGCTTTATGCAAGTAATTGATGAAAAACATGTTCGCTTACGTGTATTTGAACGTGGTGTTGGTGAAACTTTAGCTTGTGGTACAGGGGCATGTGCTGCTGCGGTAAGTGGTATGCGCCGTGGTTTGCTTGCGAACTCAGTTGAAGTTGAACTTGCTGGTGGTAAGTTGCAAATTGAATGGCAAGAAGGTGATGTGGTCTGGATGACTGGTCCAACAACCCATGTATATGATGGGCGTTTGGATTTACGTTATTTCCAAGGTTAATCGCATAGCCTAAATAGAAGCCTCTTTTCATCAGTTAAAGTGATAAAAGAGGCTTTCTTTTATATGTACAATAATTTTTTAATTTTATTATCTTTTACTTAAAGCTAATTTCAATGCGAACAGAACAAAAATACTGCCTGTAATTCGGTCCATATATTTCACAAATTTAGGTTGTTTTAAATAACGTGAAATCGGTTGCATAGCCATAATTAATAGACTTGACCATAATACGCCAATCACGACATGAATCATTACAAGTCCCATCACCCAAGTGACAGCAGATGCTTGGGCTGGAATGAATTGCGGAAGAAATGAAATATAAAAAATGCCAACTTTGGGATTGAGTAAATTGCCAAAGAAACCTTTAACAAACCAATTCTCTGATGTAGAGCGATTTGGATTATTTTCTTGTATGACTGCAAGTTGGCTACGTGGTTTTAAAATCATATTTAAACCCAGCCATGCTAAATAAGCTGCACCCATCCATTTCAATAGATTAAATGCTAAGTCAGATGCCATGAGCAGGGCACCTAAACCGCAGGCCACGATAACTCCCCAAGCAATACAGCCAAGACTAATTCCAAGAGCTGCTTGAAATGCTTTAGATTTACCTTCAAGTGTGGCAGTGCGAATAATTAAGGTTGTATCTAAGCCGGGAGTAAGCGTAAGTAAAGTAATGGCAATTAAATAAGGAATGAGTATGGTGGTCATGGCAGCAAGGTCCAATGAATACTTGGTATAAATTGTAATATATAAGTTAGATTCATTATGCTGTGCGATATGAAATTTTCATGATCAAATAGTTTTTGGTACACTCAAAAAAATGGGCAAATAATGGAGAGCAATTTGGATTTTGCATTACAACTGCTCTCAATGTGGTTAAAAGAAAGAAAAATTCAAAACCAGTCTGAGCATACAATCACGGCTTATGAGCGAGATGTGAAAAGCTTTCTTGAATTCTGTGACTCAAAAAAAATTGATTTAAGAAATGTTGAAGCTTCAGATTTACGTGAATATCTGGCTCAGCGTGTTGAGCAAGACCAGTTAAGCGCAAGTAGCATGCAGCGTCATCTCACTTCTATACGCCAGTTTATGAAGTGGGCTGAACAGGGCAAATACCTAGAAATTAATCCTACTGACGATTTTAAATTGAAACGCCAGCCTCGGCCTTTGCCGGGCATGATTGATATAGAAACGGTTAATCAAATTTTAGATCAACCTATGCCGGAAAAACCAATTGATCAGCAATTATGGTTGCGAGATAAAGCCATGTTGGAACTACTTTACTCAAGTGGTTTACGACTCGCTGAACTACAAGGCCTAACCATTAATGATATCGATTTTAATCGTCATCTTGTTCGTATTACGGGTAAAGGAAATAAAACCCGTATTGTCCCGTTTGGGAAAAAGGCAAAAGAAAGTCTATTGAACTGGCTCAAAGTTTATAAAATCTGGAAAGGGCATTTTGATCAAAATGCTTTTGTATTTATTTCACAGCGTGGTGGTGTGCTCACTCCACGGCAAATCGAGAAACGTGTAAAACTTCAGGCACAACGAGCAGGTGTAAATGTCGACTTACATCCGCATTTACTTCGACATTGTTTTGCCAGCCATATGTTATCAAGTAGTGGTGATTTGCGTTCAGTCCAGGAAATGTTAGGCCATAGCAACTTATCGACTACCCAAATTTATACGCATATCGATTTTGATCATTTGGCTCAAGTGTATGATCAGGCTCATCCGCGAGCGATCAAGCATTAAGTCATTTAAGTTAAATTATTTATCAATACGCGACTTTGATTGCACTGAATAAGATGAATGTAGAGATCATTTGTACTTTTTTACAAATTTGTTTAAAAGAAATATGTGAAATTACCCAATTGACCATTTTGAACTTTGCACATTTTGTCGGCATATATGGCCTAAAAACGATAAAATTTGATTCATTTATAAGGCGCTTATGTTTCTGACTAATAAGGTAAATAAGATAAAAAGATAATAAAAATCAATGTATAAAATAGACTTTAAAAAGAATAAAATAAGGGCGAGTCAGCTGTGAAATTTTTTTTATGAACTGATGATTTCATTTTTTTTGTACTGTTCCAGAAAATTGTGACTTGACCGAAATGCCAAACACATTGCAAGATAGGGTACCTAAAAAATTTGAATTGAAGAGTTAATATACTTTTCTCAACATTTACTTTTGCTAGAACAGCCGAGGATTACATGAAGGCTCTTGTTGCTGTAAAACGTGTGGTTGATGCCAACGTTAAAGTTCGTGTTAAGCCGGACAATAGTGGGGTTGACCTTACCAACGTTAAAATGTCAATTAACCCATTTTGTGAAATCGCAGTGGAAGAAGCGGTTCGCTTAAAAGAAAAAGGAACAGTATCAGAAATCGTTGTTGTTTCTATTGGTCCTAAAGAAGCTCAAGAACAAATCCGTTCTGCAATGGCTTTGGGTGCAGACCGCGGTATTTTAGTTGAAACCACTGATGAAATTGGCGCTCTAGAAGTTGCTAAAATCTTAAAAGGTGTTGTTGACGCTGAGAAACCAGAACTTATCCTTCTTGGTAAACAAGCAATTGATGATGACTCTAACCAAGTAGGTCAAATGCTTGGCGCATTATTAGGTGCTGGACAAGGTACGTTTGCTTCTGAAGTGAAAGTGGATGGCGGTAAAGTACAAGTGACTCGTGAAATCGACGGTGGTTTACAAACTGTTGAACTTGCGCTTCCTGCAATTATTACAACTGACTTGCGTTTAAACGAGCCACGTTATGCTGCATTGCCTAACATTATGAAAGCTCGTAAAAAACCGCTTGATACTAAATCTCCTGCTGATTACGGTGTTACAGCTGGTACTAAGCTTAAAACTGTTAAAGTTGAAGCTCCAGCAGAACGTAAAGCTGGCGTACAAGTGAAATCTGTAGATGAGCTTGTTGAAAAATTGAAAAATGAAGCGAAAGTGATCTAATACGGAAGGATAAAATCATGAGTATTTTAGTTATCGCTGATCACAACAACCAGACACTTAACGGTGCTACTTTAAACGTTGTTGCTGCAGCTCAAAAAATCGGTGGTGATATTACTGTATTAGTTGCTGGTTCAGGCGCTCAAGCAGTTGCTGACGCTGCTGCTAAAGTTGCTGGCGTGAGCAAAGTATTGCTTGCTGACAACGCGGCTTATGCAAACCAATTAGCTGAAAACGTAGCTGGTTTAGTTGCTGACTTGGCTAAAGGTTACAAATACGTTTTAGCTGCTTCTACAACGACTGGTAAGAACATTCTTCCACGTGTTGCTGCGCTTCTTGATGTAAGCATGATCACAGACATTATTTCTGTTGAATCTGCGAACACATTCAAGCGTCCAATCTACGCTGGTAACGCGATTGCAACTGTTCAATCTGACGAAGCAATCATTGTTGGTACTGTTCGTGGTACAGCATTTGATCCAGTTGCTGCGGAAGGTGGTTCTGCTGCGATTGAAACAGTTGGCGAAGTAAAAGACGCAGGCATTTCTAAGTTTGTATCTGAAGAAATCGTTAAACTTGATCGTCCAGAATTAACAGCTGCTCGTATTGTTGTATCTGGTGGTCGTGGTGTAGGTTCTGGTGAGAACTACCACAAAGTACTTGACCCATTAGCTGACAAGCTTGGTGCAGCACAAGGTGCTTCACGTGCAGCAGTTGATGCAGGCTTCGTACCTAACGATTTCCAAGTTGGTCAAACTGGTAAAATCGTTGCACCTGAGCTTTACATTGCTGTAGGTATTTCTGGTGCGATCCAGCACTTAGCTGGTATGAAAGATTCTAAAGTTATTGTTGCAATCAACAAAGACGAAGAAGCGCCAATTAACAGCGTTGCTGACTACTGGTTAGTTGGTGATTTGAACGCTGTAGTACCAGAGTTAGTAAGCAAGTTGTAATTTACAGCTTGTCACTTATTCGAAAAACGCCCTTGTGCTATAAATAGCCAAGGGCGTTTTTTATTTAGATCATTATTATGAATATTAATTATTCCGCTTCCATCGAAGCTCATCAATTGCACCAGTCATTGGTGAGATTGGCGCGGGCAGATATGGCACGAGATTATTTATGTATTCGATCTAAAAATCAGTATGGGCTTTCCAATATTAAAGTTAGCCAGTTGCATATGGGATTTATTCTATATGGGCAACAACAATTAAATCTTCAAACAAAACAAATCAATTTTAGTGCTGGTGATCTCTATATTATAAAACCCGATACGGTTATCGATGCAGTTAATCTGCCTGACCCTATAACGGGTGAGTATCTCACTATTCTTGTGCCTATGTGTGACGAAGTCATTCAAGCTGCACAAATGATTTGGGCGAAGCCCGTAGTCGACAGAACAGAAGCAATATTAAAGTTTTCAATTGATGATTTCGCTACCTCTTTAACCGAGTGGCAAACAGCTTTGTTTAATCATGATGTGGTGAAAGCACGTTTATGTATTACCGCTATGCTTGTAAAGTTATGCCAACAGCATTGTTCAGATGTGCTAATTGTACCGCCACCTAAATTGACAAAAATCATTCATGATTGGGTAATAGAGAATCCACAGCACCATTGGCAGTCTAGTGAGTTTGAAATGCGACTAGGTTTGAGTAGTGCAACACTTCGCCGCAAGCTTAGCCATGAAGATACGACCTTAAGAGAAACGATTACGCATGCCCGTCTTACTTATGCACTTGAGTTGTTGTATTCGAAAAAACTACCCATGAAAACCATTGCAGCAAAATCTGGATACCAGTCTGTTGCTATTTTTTGTGATCGCTTTGTAGAGCGTTATGGTATAGATCCAGCTGTTCTAGCTGCCGAATAAGTCAATTTGAGCGTTTCTTATCGCTTATTGAGCGATTTAAACAGATAAAAACCAATAGAGTTAAAGTATGACAATACCAAGGACTCTATGATGAAATCATTAAAATCACTTGCGATATTATTACTGCTGAGTACCAGTACAGTTATACATGCAGAACAAAAGCCAACCGTGCATCAGGTTGATGGTTACTTTTTACAACCAGTAGGAAACCTTAAAGTAACGGCTTTATTTGATGGAGAACTGGGACTACCTCGTAGTGATTTACTGGGTATTTCAGCTGAAAAAGCCAATCGACTGTTTGCAGAAAACTTCGTTCCTATAGATGAACATAATCAGATTGTCACGGATTTCTCCGCCTATCTTGTACAAACACCTACACAAAATATTTTGATTGATGCAGGGACTGCAAAATGTTTTGGCCCAACTTTAGGTCATGTACGTGAAAACTTGAAGAAAGCAGGCGTACAGCCTGAACAAATAGATACGATTTTAATTACACATGCCCATCCCGATCACTTATGCGGTATTACACTTGATGGCAAAATGGCTTATCCAAATGCGAAAGTTTATCTGGCGAAAGAAGATGTCGACTTTTGGACATCATCTGCAAATGAAGCAAAAGCCACCGATTTTTTTAAACCAATATTTAAAATGACGCGTGATGCATTACAGCCATACCAAAAGGCAGGACAGTTAGTTGCTTTTACCAAAGCCACTTTTAACGTACCGAATGTTCAACTCATCGTGACTCATGGTCATACGGAAGGTCATTCTTCATATTTAGTAGATGGACAAAACGGCCAAAAGTTCTTAGGTCTAGGCGATGTGGTGCATTACGGTGCAGTCCAATTTCCTTATCCTGAAGCAAGCTACAAACCCGATACTCATTCGAATCAGGCTATAGCTGTTCGTAAGAGTATCTTTGAACAAGCCTATAAAAACCAATGGTGGGTGGGGGCAGCACATATCGCTTTTCCTGGCATTGGACACATTGGTAAAAGCTCAACAGGATACCAATGGATACCGGCTCAATATCGCTCTGTAAATTGATTCTTTAAAAAGTGTAATTAGCTTTAAAAATAAACTCGGAATCTTTAACTCAAATAGCGCTAAGTTGAGCTAAGACGAAAAGTTAGATTCTTTAAATAGATGAAATGTGTTCTAAAAAGAGCACTTTCATGCTGTTTATATTTTGGTCGAATAATTGAGTTTTAATGAATACATTTAAAAGTAGAAACCTATAATTTTAACTTATTAATTCTAATAGAATTTTTATTGTAAAAAAATGCTATTTTCAGATCGCTAAACTCCCAGTTATCGAGCAATTTATGCTATAGTATACAGCTATATTTTTTTCGATTTTAGTTCACTTTCCGGAACTAAATTTTTTGCAAGATCAAGACATATAAACGGATAGAAATATCTATCTGTAAGAAGGAGTATGCATGAGCGTATCGGAAATCCGACCGATTGCCATTGAGGACGAACTCAAGCATTCATATTTAGATTACGCAATGAGTGTAATTGTATCTCGTGCATTGCCGGATGTGAGAGACGGTCTTAAACCTGTTCACCGTCGTGTGCTTTATGCCATGCACGAATTGGGCAATGACTATAACAAAGCCTACAAGAAATCTGCTCGTGTCGTTGGGGACGTAATCGGTAAATATCACCCGCATGGTGACTCAGCTGTTTATGAAACCATTGTTCGTATGGCTCAAGACTTTAGCTTACGTTATTTATTGGTTGATGGTCAGGGTAACTTCGGTTCGATCGATGGCGATAGCGCCGCGGCGATGCGTTATACCGAAGTCCGTATGACTAAGCTGGCACATGAGCTTCTTGCAGATTTAGAAAAAGACACAGTTGACTGGGAAGATAACTACGACGGTTCGGAACGTATTCCTGAAGTACTTCCGACACGTGTTCCAAACTTGTTAATTAACGGTGCTGCGGGTATTGCTGTAGGTATGGCTACCAACATGGCACCACATAACATGACTGAAGTTGTGAATGCATGTTTGGCTTATGCTAACAATCCGAATATCTCGATTGAAGGGTTGATGGAATATATTACCGGTCCTGACTTCCCTACAGGCGGTATTATTTACGGTAAATCAGGTATTGTTGATGCCTACCGTACCGGTAAAGGTCGTTTGCACATTCGTGGTAAATACCATTTCGAAGAAGATGAAAAGACAGGTCGTACAACCATCGTCTTTACTGAAATTCCATATCAAGTAAACAAAGCAAGAGTGATTGAACGTATTGCTGAGTTAGTAAAAGAGAAAAAACTTGAAGGTATTTCAGAACTTCGTGATGAGTCTGACAAAGAAGGTATGCGTATTGCAATTGACTTGAAACGCGGTGAAAACGCAGAAGTCGTTGTAAATAACTTATTCTTAAATACCCAGCTTGAAAACTCATTCAGCATCAACATGGTTTGTCTAGACAATGGACAACCAAAGTTGATGAATCTGAAAGATATTATTGCGGCATTTATTCGTCATCGCCAAGAAGTTGTGACACGCCGTACCATGTTCGAATTACGCAAAGCGCGTGAACGTGGTCATATCTTGGAAGGTTTGACAGTTGCCTTAGCTAATATTGATGAAATTATTGAAACCATCAAAACTTCTGCTAACCCTGCTGAAGCGCGTGAGCGTTTACTTGCTGGTGAGTGGGCAGGTGGTGGTGTTGTTTCATTACTTGAAAAAGCAGGTGCTATTTCTGTTCGTCCAGATGAAATTGAAGGTGAAGATCCAAATCGTCCATTTGGTCTAAGCGATTCAATTTACCGCTTATCTCCGACACAAGTAGGCGCAATTTTAGAATTACGTTTACACCGTTTAACAGGTCTGGAACAAGACAAGTTACACGCAGAATATACTGAAATTTTAGGTCAAATTGCTGAACTTACAGCAATTTTAAACGACTTCAACTTGTTGATGGGCGTTATTCGTGAAGAGTTAGCACAAGTATTACAACAATATGGCGATGCACGTCGTACTGAAATTGTTGAATCTCGTGTTGATTTTTGCCGTGAAGATTTGATTCCGGAAGAGCAAGTTGTATTAACTGTTTCACAAACGGGTTATGCAAAAACTCAACCACTTTCAGACTATCAGGCACAGCGTCGCGGTGGACGTGGTAAGTCTGCAACCTCAATGAAAGATGATGACTTTATTCAACATCTGATTGTGGCATCGAATCACGCGACTGTACTTTGCTTTACCAATGTAGGTAAAGTGTACCGTCTAAAAGTATTTGAGGTTCCTCAAGCATCACGTGGGGCAAAAGGTCGCCCAATCGTGAACTTGTTACCTCTAGATGCAACAGAAACAGTAACTGCAATCTTGCCGTTAACAGAGTTCCCAGAAAACCACTATGTGTTTATGGCTACAGCTTCTGGTACGGTTAAGCGTGTTGAGTTAGAACAATTTGCAAACATTCGTTCAAATGGTCTACGTGCTATTGAGCTTAATGAAGAAGATACCTTAATTGGTGTTGCGATTACTGATGGTAATCAGCAAATCATGTTGTTCTCTAACGAAGGTAAGGCAATTCGTTTTGCTGAAACTGACGTACGTGCAATGGGTCGTACAGCTAAAGGTGTACGTGGTATGCGCGTGAGCTTTGCTAGCAGTATCCTAAGTGAAGAAGATGCAGATGTAGAAAATGATGAATCAGATGATAATGATGATTCAGCAGATTCGAATCTAGTAAGTCGTATCGTATCGCTTGTCGTTGTACCTGAAACAGGTGAAGTACTGTGTGCGAGTGCCAACGGTTACGGTAAACGTACTCCTGTAAATGACTTCCCAACCAAGAAACGTGGTGGTAAGGGCGTTATTGCAATTAAAACAAGTGAACGTAACGGTGAGCTAGTTGGTGCAGTTTCTATTGATGAAACTAAAGAATTATTGTTGATTTCTGATGGTGGTACGCTTGTTCGTACACGTGCAGCAGAAGTTGCAATGACAGGCCGTAATGCTCAAGGTGTTCGTCTCATCCGTTTAAGTGAAGAAGAAACCCTCGTTGGTGTAGTTTCAATTGAAGCTGTAGAAGACGAAGAAGAACTTCTTGAAGGCGAAGTAGATACGACTGAAACTGATAGCGAAGAAGTTGTATCTAATAATGAAGATACTTCTGAAGAGTAAAACGTTTTAAAATAAAAAAGGAAGCCTAGGCTTCCTTTTTTATTTCTCGTCTATTTATTTTGCTGGATGGAAAATAAATACATCATAGTTTCGGTAATGTAGAGTTTTTACCGATGGGTCTTTAGTCGAAAAATTATTTGGTTGACTTACCACGATTAGATCTTGCTTTTGAGATAAAGCATCTTTGAGCTGCTGTTCGCTCCACAAATACTTTTTAAGTTGGGGCTCAAATAACAAGCCATCTTTAATTTCTAAAGAAGCACTATCGGAATGGACACTATCCCATTCATTTACAATATAGACAGGCTGTTTAAGCTTTAAAAGGAATGGCACATCATAAAAATAGTAATTGTAGAAAACTATTTTTGTAGATGGAGTAATGTACTCAGCAAAATCTGTTTGGCCAACATTATTTTTGGTATCTAAAATACGAACGGCAAAAGGAACAGAGCTACATAAAACAATTAAACTTATAAAAATATAGTTTAAATAGCTCACTTTTTGCTTTTTGTATAACCACACTAAAACCAGTGGGAGCACAATTAACAGCGCACCAATGGTATAAATAAATACAGCTTCGTGTTGGAAAAAGGGTTGATTTGCACGAATAAAACGAGGTGTAGCAGCAATACCAATTCCAAGAAGTATAATAAATACAGGAGTACCCCAAATCTGTAATTTGGTTTTATAACTGCTTTCAAGAATCTTATTCATCACAAGTGCTAAGAAAATAGCAAGAGGTGGCACAGCAGGTAAAATATAGCCCGCTAGTTTAGATGGAGGAATAGAGAAGAAAACCGTAACAGAAATAAACCACCATACAAGCAGGGCAAATACACCTGATTGCTTATAGTCTTTAAAAATGGCCTTAATAGCCTCAAATCTACTCGCAAAAAACCATGGTAAGCAGCTGACAAATAAAATAAGCAGATAGAAACACCATGGTTGTTTATTATTAAATTCTTTTGAACTAAATCGACTAAATTGTTGGTCAATAAAGAAGTAATGTAAAAATTGAGGATATTTACTTTGTACTGCATAGAGCCATGGACTAATGATGAGCAAAAATAGCAAGATCGCCAATGGATTAAGAAGCGAAGGTATTTTCTTCCATTGTTTTGTGTAGAGTAGCCACGGCAACAGGATCATACCTGGAATGAGAACGCCAATGAGACCTTTACTTAGAAAAGCAGCTGCACCAGCGATGTAACCTAAAAATAAAATAGGTTTACGTGCAGAAATGGTGAAATCAGCAAAGCATAAAACACTAATCGTAATCCATGAGGCTACTAGTAAATCATGGTTAATATATTGACTACTGCCAAAAAAAAGCAGGTTGGTCGCTAAAATGATAACCGTAAGCTGTGCTACGCCTTCCGAAATATGCTTTTTTACAAATAAGAATAGTCCCACTAACATGAGGGTACCAGCTAAAACAGGTACTAACCGTAATACCCATACATGTACGCCAAAAAGCTCCATAAAAATAGAACTTAACCAGTGTAGTAGAGGGGGTTTATGCATGAAAGGCAAACCATCGATTCGTGGAGTTAACCAATCTCCAGACTCGACCATAGCTCGGCTAATATCTCCATAGCGTCCTTCATCAGGTACAGATAGAGGTCTTATCCAAGAAAGAAGAAGTAACCAAAACGGTAAAAAAAATAATAAAAATTTGGAATTACGAAGCCATTGCTGCATACACAATCCTTAATGTTGAAATGCAAAAAAACGGTTAAGCAAGAAAGTCACGACAGAGGTCAGAACAATTGCAATACACACTAAGGTTGAAACAGGGACATTAAAATAGAGGTTCGAGAGTAGAAGAAAACTTTCATTAAATAAAAAACCTAAGCCTGCAACCAATGTGAATTTTGGTAGAGTCTGACGATGATCAAGATGCTGTGCTTTGAAAGTAAAAATACGATGCCCGAAATAGCTCACCCAATAGGCAACTAAAAATGCGAGTAAATTGGCGTATTGCAGTGCAACATGCTTCTTAAACAGAAGCATGGCGACACTATAGTGAGTAAGTGCTGCTGCGGCTCCGGTAGTAGCAAACCGCGTGAGCTGAAGAATATGAGCAAACATGTTAGAAACTAGAGAAAGTATTTTCCGGCTTTGTGATAGATTTTTCTTGTTTAATACGAGAATGTTCGGATGCAACAATATATTTTGGTCTATTTTTTACTTCAGCGTAAATACGACTAATATATTCACCAACAATACCTAGAAATAACAACTGTATACCGCCAAGTAAAGTCATACCTGCTGCAAGTGTTGCCCAACCTGGGACAGAAATTCCTTCGATCAACGTTTTAATGATGATCCATACGCCGTAACCCATAGCACCTAAAGCCAGAATTGCGCCTAAATAAATACAGATGCGTAAAGGTAAATCTGAAAAACCAGTTAAACCTGACATAGCCAAGTTAAATAGAGATTTTACGTTAAAACTAGAACGGCCGTGCTGACGTTCCTGTTCAGAAAAATTAACGCCTATACTTTTAAAACCAACCCAAGCATATAGGCCTTTCATATAGCGATTTTTTTCTGGCAATTGTTTAATTGCTTCAACAACTTTTGCGTCTAATAGACGAAAGTCTCCAGCACTTTCTGGAATATCGATCGGTGAGCTTAAGTTTAATATACGATAGTAACCTTGAGTTAAAACACGTTTAAGCCAAGATTCAGTGGAGCGATTACGAATGCCATACACCATGTCATAACCATTTTTCCAAAGGTTGATCATGGTTGGAATTGCTTCAAATGGGTGTTGAAAATCCGCATCAATTAGTAAAGTAACTTCGCCTGTCACATGATCTAAACCAGCACTTAAAGCTGCTTCTTTACCAAAGTTGCGTGAAAGTTCAAGCACAACTAAGGGATAGTCATCAATCATTGTTTGCAAAATTGGAATAGTATCGTCCTTACTTCCATCATCGACCACAATAATTTCATAGCTAAGATTTTGCTGTTTTAGACTATTTGCTAAAGCAGGAATAAAAGTTTTTAAATTTTCTGCTTCGTTATAAGCTGGAACAACGCAGGATAAAAATGGTTTTGTGTTCATTGCATTGCCCCTAGTCTAGTGAGCTGGATACCATATTGCTGACAATCAATTTGAAACTGATCCGAACTAAAATATTCATATTCTTGTATTCGGGCGTGCTGAATCGGATCTTGATCATTTGATTCTGCAAGTGCTGGATGGCACATTATCAGTAAATGGTCTTTTGCATGTGCAAGCCAGTATTGATTGAGTTCGCCATAATCAGTTTGCTTAAAATCATAAATACCAGCAAATTGGTCGTTCTGATTAAATTGATATGTTTGACATGCTTTTGCCAAAGAGTTAGAACCAAGTGCAGAGAGCACACGAGTCTTAAAACGATAGTGAGGTAAATCTATCGGATGTTGTAAATTTCGAATCCAACCCGTAAATTTTTTCTCTTTTAACAATTGCAGCAAAATATCGCGTATAAACGGAAATTGATGAATATGTTGATGTCCATCAATAAAGTCTGGCTGTTTTCCCATGGCTGAAACAAATAAGTCCCATTGCTCTTCAATACATTTCGTAATTAATTCACGATTCAGGCTTGAAGACCATGCACGTAAAATAAGCATAGGTAAGGAAAAAACAGTATTACCTGAAGCGAATTGATGGGTAAGATTTAAATGCAAACCGATATCAATTTGATCGCTAAAAGGTTTTAATTTGGCAGCAGCAGTTTCCCACAATTCAGATTGGGTCATACATGAGGTTGCCTGTAGGGCACCTTGTTCAATGAGTTGAATAATTGCGTCTGATATTTCTGCATTCATTGCAAAGTCATCTGCGCAATAACACACTTTTGCCATATCCAGATTCCGTCATAGGCAGGATTACAGAATACTCTGCGTAGCTGCTGAAAAACTATACTAATTACTATGGAGAAAATTTCTTAATTTCAACTTAAAGTTTTCTTAAGGTTTCATGACAATTGATACAAATTAATACTTTGAATTTATTTGTTTTTTTAGATTTTTTTGGTCAATTATTTAAGAAATAAGCTTTAACTATAAGATTTTATAGTAAATAAAAATATAATTTATGCACATTTATGAATCCTTAAATTTATTTGGAATTTTTTAAACGTGAATGAGCAATAATTAAAAAAATGATTCCAATTGTTGCAAGAAAAATCAATTTAGGAATCACAACATTTAAAGGAACACCCATTTGGTTAAGCTGTACAAACATTTGTACACCGTTTGTAGAAGGTAAGCACCAAGCAAACCATTCTAGCCATTCAGGCATGGCATGGTGGGGCCATGCGGTACCAGTTAATAAGAAAAGAGGAACTGAACTAAATACGATAATATGTCCGGCACGTTCAGGCATATCTAAAAGTGAACCAACTAACATGCCTAATCCAATCACACAACTAATAAAAATAGGAACCGCGACGAATAAACCAATAAAGTTTCCACCATGTGGGTAGTCGTTGAACCACAAGGTAAAACCAAAAAGATAAAAGCTGCTTAAACAACCAATAGTAAACAGGCTGGCAAAAATTCCAGCAAAGCGAATAGACGTAATTTTTTCATGCTGTTCGCGGTAGCTTGCAATCAGCATGGCTAAACCTAATACAATCGTTTGGTGAATAATGAGTGTTGCAACTGCTGGAAAAATATAGCTTCCATAACCTGAAAGGGGGTTAAATAAAGGAACTTGATGAATAGAAAGAGCTGGTTGGAAATGTGTACGTTCTCCAAATTTTTCAACATATTCTTTTAATGTAGCTTCAATAGATGTAGCAAGACCTAACCCAATTTCTTTAGTTTTTAAGAAGTTGGTTGTACTTAAGTACAAGCCAATTCCACCAGTTTCTCCGCGGCGTAGGCTCTGTGTTAAGTTGTTGGGTAAAAGCAAAATACCATCTGCTTTTTGCTCGCGAACCATTTGCTCAGCTTGGAGAAAATTAGCAGTCACATTAACAATTTTAACGTGCGGACTATTGCTTGCTTGTCCAATAATTTGAGAGCTTAAAAGACTCTGTTCTTCATCAACCACGACAATTGGAATTGATTCGGCACGTTCAGCTTTATAAGCAGTTGGATAAAAAAAGCTATAAAGAATGACTGATAAAATCAGTGTCGTGAAAACCGAACTGTTACCAACAATATCTTTAAACGTTTGGGCATAAGCCTTTAAGAACTCTTTCATTGCGCTGCCCCCCGAACTAGTTTTTTAAGCAGCAAGGAACTCAAAATGAAATAAATAAGGCAGTAGCCAATCAGTATTAAAAAAGGCGTCATTGAAATAAAGAGTGGACTTCCAATCACCCATTGTTCGGTTTGGAGCTTTGCATAAGGTGTATATGGAATAATTAAAGACCAAAATTTAGTGAAAATCGGTGCATTATTTAAAGGTAGGGTACCCCCTGAAAAACTAAAAGAAGCCCCGCCGTATACTGCAATAAAGCCAAAAGTTTTACTTAAATTTTTGGTGGCTAAAATGACAGTACTACTAATGAGTGCATAAGAAAAATAAAGCAAAAACTGGGCAGCTAATAAAAGACTAAGAGAACCTGCTACAAACCAACCTCGAATCTCAACGAGCCAAAACATCCATAACCAAGTCCAGAGACAAAAAATAAAGCTATAAAGTAAATTTTTAGCCAGTAAGCCGCGAATAAAATTTTCACGGTTGACCCACTGGGTTAATGTGCCGCGTTTAAGCTCTTGTCCAATAGCAAAAGCCACACAACAACAGAGTAATAGATGCAAAACAGCAGGAACCATGAAAGGTTCTAAATAAAATTCATAGCTCATACTTGGGTTATAGAGTGTTGAAATTTTGACATGTGCTGTAGGGACATCTAAATAAGGAATATTATTTGCAAGATAACTCTGGCCTGCATAGTCTGCTAAAGCATTTAGTGTACTGACTAGCATTGCTGAGGAAATCGTATTTCCTACGCTAAAAAATGACTGATTAAAAGCAATACTGATTTGTGCATCTTGAGCTTTTACAAAACGTTTTTCAGCGCCGTCAGGAATAAAAACATAGCCCCAAATTTTGGTTTCATTGAGTAGTTTTTCAGCTTCGGTCGAGCTTGTAGTAATTGTTTTAACATCTACCGTATGATTTAACGAAAGATACTTTTCAATATTGCGGCTCAGCTCACTTTGATCCTGATCAATAATCGCGATAGGTAAATGTTCAGCCTTACCTGCATAAAACATGCTGCTAAACAAAAAAATGATAAAAGCAGGGATAAGTGTCACCATACACAAATCCCATTTATTGCTTCTTAGATAGTTTAGTTCACGTAATATACTGGCAAACATGCTTTATTTTTCTTCTTTAATTTTAAATAGAACACTCATGCCAACTTTTAAATCTTTGACAGGACGCTCAGGTACCAAATGCAATTTAAAGCTACGGATATCATAACCGCCGGTTTGACGTGTGGTTTTAATGGTGGCAAATTCACCTTCGGCATCAATATTTTTCACTTTAAACATTACGGTTTGGTTCAGCGCAGGAATGAATCCCTCTAGCGTTTTGTTTTTATAAACAGAAGCGTACTGATTTTCACCGACATTTAAACTCACCCACAAATCATCATCTTCTAAAATGCTGACAACCGGTACACCCATCGCAACGAGTTCAGAAGGTTTGCCATAAGTTTTTGAAACTGTACCTGAAATAGGAGCGAGTAGGCGGGTTTCTGCCTCAAGTGCTTGAGCTTCACTGACTGCTGCTTTGGCAATATCAACTTGTGCATCTGCTGTAGATTTCTGCTGACTGGTACTTCCGCGCTTTGCTCGAGCATATTGTTGATAAGCTGCTTCACTTAACTCTTGAGCAGAGGTTTGTGCAGCTAACATCTCATCTCGTCTTTGACGAGAAATAACACCTTGTCTATATAAATTTTCACCACGTTGATAAGTGGTTTTTGCAAGGTTCGCTTGAGCTTTCATACTTTGCCAGTTGGCATAAAGAGTATCAATATTTTCCTGCTGCGAACCACGGTCTACAGTAGACTGAAAAGCTAAAGCTGATTGTAGGGTAGCTAAAGCTTGCTGCTTTTTAGCTTCAATTTCTGGGCTGACTAAACGAACCAGAGGTTGTCCTTTAGAAACTTTTTGGCCTTCTTGCACATAAATTTCTTCAATACGACTTGGAACTTTAGTACTGACGTGAATCGTTTCAGCCTCAACTCTGCCTTGTAACTCAATAGGCTTAGGTTGATAACTTTTCCATAAACCGAAAATGATTAGCCCTAATAGAGCAATAATGACCACCGCAATAATTAGTTTAATTTTTGAACTTTTAGGCGGTTGAGAACTTTTACTCGTTTTTACTTCTTGCGCATTGTCGGTTTGAGTGTTCTGCTGATTTTGGTTAGTTTCTGCCGTATCCGCAACAGGAGAATTTTGTTCTGAATGAGCTGAGTCTTGATTCATGTTATGCCCCCATTAGCGGATATAGTCGGTGTGTGGTTGAGTCACATAAGCTTTAAACTGGTCCATAGAACCATGGCTTTGCAATAGCGTTGCGAGCGACATGACATATTTATAAGCATTTAAAGCCATTTCTGTTTTTAAAGCACTTAACGCATTTTGCGCGTCAATGACTTGTGTGGCTGTTCCCATACCTTCACGGAAAGAAAGCTCCTGAATACGTAAGTTTTCTTGAGCTGCATTGATATTTCTTTGAAGTAAGGTATGACTTTGTTGCGCTGAATTGAGCTCGTTATAAGATTTATTCAATAAAGCTTCAATCTCTTGTTTAGTTCGTTCGGTCATGAGTTCTGAGGCATAACGTTTTAACTCGGCAGCATGAATATTCTTATTTTTATCTACGCCAGAAAACAGATTGTATTTTGCCATGACACCTACAATCCAGTTTTCATTTTCATCGAGTGAATATTCACCAAAAGCAAAGAGGCTTGGCTTTTTAGCTGCTTGTTGAGCCTGAATATTCGCATTAGCCAATTGGGTGTCTAACTGCATTTTTTGCACAAGGCTTGATTTTTGAGCGTAACTACTTAGCAGTGCTTCTAAAGATTGGCTACGAACTGTATTTACAAAAAGAGGAGTACTCAAATCAGGATTACTTTGCTGATGAAGAAGATTGTTTAAACTGAATTGGCTGGCATTCAGATTTGCTTGAGCATTTTGTAAAGTTCGTTCGGCATTGTTACGGGCAACTTCAAATTGCATGCGTTGTCCTTTACTAATAAAACCTTGCTGTTCGAGCTTTAGCGCGTTGCTGTAATGCTTTTGCATTGCATTAAAGTTAAATAAGCTACTCGCGACCAGTTGTTGTTGTAATTGCACATTAAAGTAACTTTGTACGACTTCGAAGCGCTGTATATCTTGCTGTTGTTGGCTTGAAAGCTCGGAACGTTGAGCTTGAATATTAGCTATTTTCTTTGCACTAGTCGTCAAGCCTCCTGTATAGATTGGCATCACAACTGAAATAGAGGGGCGAACCACTTGGTCTTCTACAGTCAAATTAGCGTAGTTAGGAAAACGATTGATTCCATCATGGATGATTTGGTTTGAACCTTCTTGAACTTGTCCTAAAACATCTGATGGAATGACATTGTTCCACTGAGACAATTTGTCGTTTAATCCTTGGCTTAAATCATTCTCAAGTTTTTGCTTAAAACCACTAAGTGGCACATCTGTTTCACTATGAAACGCGTATGCTCTAACGTTTAAATCAACTCTGGGTAAGCCTAAACCTTTTACTGCTTCGGCTTCTAATTGAGAGGCTTGTTGTAAAGCTTGGTTGGCTTGAGTGCTATACGAGCTTTTTAAAGCTTGTTGTTCTGCTTCAGCATAACTTAAGCTTTGTGCATAAATAGGCGTTGCAATAAATACTCCCAATACCAACGCAAGGTAATTGGGTTTAAAGAAAAAAGGGCGGATTGACTGTCGATACTGATGTGTTGGCATTTTATATAACAATTTTTGATCATCCCTTATAGTTTAAATTTCTTGTTATTAAATTCAATTATCATATTGTTTATTATACAATTGTATAAAAGCACAAAATGATTTTGAGTTTATTTTGCTTGACGGAAAATCATACAGCAAACTTTATATATTCCTCACAGTATGGGGAACTCGATTAACAAGTCAAGTTGAACTTTATCTAATAAAACTTATAAAAAAATAAGTGAAAGCAAAGAAATAAATAAAATAGTTATTGAAAAAATAAACCTAAATACGCCCTAGCATTGAAATATTTACTAGAGAAGCTGCTGCAAGCTTAAGCAATCTGTGGTTAAATGCCTTTTTTTATTGTGTTTCACTTTACAAGGGAAAAATCATGCGCGCGTACAATTTCTGTGCTGGTCCTGCTGCATTACCTACTGCCGTTTTAGAAAAAGCTCAAAAAGAGTTGTTGGATTGGCAAGGTAAAGGTCTATCCATCATGGAAATGAGTCACCGTAGTGCTGACTATGTTGCCGTAGCTGAAAAAGCTGAAGCAGATTTGCGTAAGCTTATGAATATTCCTGAAAACTATAAAGTACTGTTTTTACAAGGCGGCGCGTCATTACAATTTTCAGCAATTCCTTTAAACCTGCTTGGTAAAAATAACAAAGCAGATTATATCCATACAGGAATTTGGTCTGAAAAAGCGTTAAAGGAGGCAAAACGCTATGGAGATATTAATACTGTAGAAGCAGGTATTAAAGTAGATGGTAAGTTCGCCATCTCTGATCAAAGCGAATGGAACTTGTCTGACGATGCAGCATATGTTCATTATGCAGATAATGAAACAATTGGCGGATTACAGTTTGCAGGTATTCCTGATGTTAAAGCGCCACTTGTATGCGACTATTCATCAAGTATTTTATCAGCTCCATTAGATGTGACCAAATTTGGTTTAATTTATGCCGGCGCACAAAAAAATATTGGTCCTGCTGGTTTAACAATCGTTATTGTTCGTGATGATTTACTTGACCAAGCTAAGCCAGAAATTCCAAGCATTTTAAAATATGGTGACCAAGCGAAAAATGGTTCTATGGTAAATACTCCTTCAACTTATGCTTGGTACTTGTCAGGTTTAGTATTTGAATGGTTATTAGAGCAGGGTGGGGTAGAGGCTATCCATAAAGTGAACCTTGAAAAAGCTCAGTTACTCTATGGTTATATCGATTCAAGCGATTTCTATAATAACCCAATTGCTATTCCAAACCGTTCAATTATGAATGTACCATTCACTTTGGCAGATGAAGCTTTAGAAAAGCAATTCTTGAAAGAAGCTGAAGAAAATCATTTATTAAACTTGGCAGGCCACCGTTCAGTTGGGGGTATGCGTGCAAGTATTTATAACGCTGTGCCATTAGAAGGCGTGCAAGCACTTATTCGCTTTATGGATGATTTTGCTAAACGTAATGGTTAAGTAAATCAAATAAATAAAGCCCTCAAAAAGAGGGCTTTATTTTTATATAATTTATTAATTAAAAAGGCATAAAACCAAATTGATGTATCATCATCGCAGCTAAGAACATACCTAAAATGAAAAAGCAAAACGCACCAGTATCGACCCTTAAACGTGGGTTACTAGTTTGAATGAGGCTGGTGGTTTGTTCAGGTATAATCTTCATTCAATAGCCTAATTTTTAAAATATTAGTGAAATTCAATTAGTTTCACTATTTTTAGCATAAATATTCGCCTGAATCCAGATATTACCGCGAATATATTCACCAATATTAAAGTTTTTGTACAAATCATTTTGAGTCGCGATGCGCACTAATATGGCAGGAAGATTGTCTTCTAAAACTAAAGTGACATCGTAAAGGGGATATTCTGCACCCATAAATGTCATTGAAGTTTTACCGACAATATTACCTTGGAACCATGCTTCGTCTTCTTGACCAAGATTTTCCCCATATAAATATGCAACCATTTTTGAAAAATCAACCGTCACAGGTTGTTGATCTTCCTCAGTTTTCGGTTGCCATTCATTAATGAGTTCTTGTAGGTTTTCAGGTGCAATACCATTATTTTCAGTTAAAATTGCATTTAACGCACGGTGATGCTTAATTGATGCCGGATCATCTACAACAATTGTTTCGCCGGCAGGGACGGACTCTAATTCATAAGCCCATGCATTAAATTGAACTTGGTAAGTTTGGGTTTTGTCATATTGACAACGATTAACACTAAATAAATTATCAAATGCATAAACAGTCGTATTTTTATTTAATCTTAAACTTAATACTGCCTGAGTTGCTGAATCACAAGTAATGATGCGCTCAATTTGTGCATTATATTGATACGGGCTTTCAAAACTAGGAAATGCTGTTTTTAGAGCACTAGGCTTTTGATTTTCAACTGCAATAATTTGGTTAATGGTGACATTTTGCCCTTGAGGACCTTGAATCAGCCAAAAAGATTGATCCATTTCATCTTCACTTTGGCATAAACCCATTGGCATTACAGGAGCATCAAGCGCCAGTCCAAGCCATTTTGGTACATCTGTCTCTGGATGGGCGGTCAGTAGATTCCAATGCTCGCCATGACTACCAAAATTTTGGTCGTTTACCGTAATAACTTCTGGACTGTTTTGATTTTTCATAAGTACGATTGATGTTGGGTTTATCTCACTTGTTATATTAAATCGAGGGTAATTGCTATTTTTCAAGTCAACATATGTAAATTCTCTTGCAAAAGCACATATTTACTTATTAAAAAGCCTTTCAATAGGCAAAACACGTGCTTTTAAGAGTGAATATAGTCGACTGTTAAGAGATTGTTAAAATTAACTTTAGAAAACAAGTTTTATATTTAGCGCTATTCTCTAATGAAATGCATCTGTTAGACTTATATTTTTAGTGGAAATAGAGAATAACGTGCTGCCATTTAAGTTATGGGTAGACGCAGATGCATTACCTAAAATTCTGCGTGAAGTCATTTTGCGAGCTTCAGATCGTTATCAGTTAGAAGTGATTTTTGTAGCCAATCAAAATGTCGGTATTACCCCATCGGTACGCATTAAATCAATACAGGTTTTAAGTGGGGCTGATCAGGCCGATCAGGAAATCGTTGATCGTATGTCTGAAAATGACATTGTAATTACACAAGATATTCCGCTTGCTGCTCAAGTCATTGAAAAAGGTGGTATCGCGATTCATCCACGTGGTGAGATTTATACCACTGCAAATGTTAAGGCACGATTGCACTTACGTGACTTTATGGACACGCTGCGTGGTGCTGGAGTCCAGACAGGTGGTCCTCCTCCAATTTCAGAACGTGATAAGCGTGAATTTTCCAGTGCACTCGACCAAACAATTTTAAAGCAAAAACGTAAAACTGCTTAGTGAGCTTCTTATGCCATCCCAGACCAACTTGGCTTCAACTTATGTCTTGCTTGTATTTATTTGGGCAACGACACCTTTAGCCATTGTATGGAGCGTGTCTGACTTACATGTCATGTGGGCCTTACTACTACGTTTTTATATTGCTTTACCTCTTTCGGTTATTGTTTTACTTATTCTAAAAACTTCTTTTCCCACTCATAAGCAAGCTCTCCATAGTTATTTTGCAGGGTCTTTTAGTTTAATTGGCTCTCAAATTTTTACTTATGCTGCAACTCAATATTTAAGTTCAGGCATGATCGCACTCATGTTTGGTCTGGCGCCTATCATGGCTGGATTAATTGGCCGTTTTGCTTTTGGTCAGCATCTTTATAAATTGCAGTGGCTTGGTATGGCGATTGCCGTTTGTGGTCTAGCAATCATTTGTTTGAATGGATCTGGTCAGCACGTGCATCCATTTGGCATTGTTTTAATGTTGATCAGTGTTTTTGTGTATTCATTTTCTATTTTTTGGGTAAAAAAAGTGAATGCCCAAATTCAACCTATGGCTCAGGCAACAGGTTCAATCTTGGTCTCATCGCTTTTGGCGAGCTGTCTTATTCCATTTATTTGGCAATATGCTCCGACCCATTTGCCGCAAGCTAAATCCTTATTTGCTCTAATTTATACAGTTCTTATGGCTTCACTCGTTGCTATGTTCTGTTATTTCAAACTTGTACAAAATATCAAAGCAACTACTTTATCGCTTACAACCGTTATTACGCCTATGTTAGCTATGATGATTGGTGCTGTTTTAAACCATGAACATCTTTCAATGATGGTTTTTGTGGGGGCATTTATTATCTTGTTTGGTCTATTCCTGTATTTCTATAAAGATATTCAAGCAAACCGTAATTTTGCCCAACATATTAAATCTAAATAGGAGAAGATGAGGGTAATTTGTTGAGCTTATTCATTAAATTGTTCTAATTCGTAGCTAAATGCATGATCAAATTGATCTCATATCTTAAGTAGTAGAAAATAGCGCAGCAATATAATATTAGGATTGTTAAGGGTAGGTCAGAACTTACTGATTTTTAAACCTTAATACAGCATCTAACGATATGGCTAAATAAGAAGTGTGGATCGCACTTCTCTATTTTCCATCAATGACCTTGGATTTAGAAGGTATGTTTAAACCAATCTCACTGTATATAGGGTTGAGATATACTCGCGCACGACGCAGTAATCATTTTATTTCTTTTATTGCATTGGTTTCGATGGTCGGTTTGACACTTGGTGTCGCTGTACTGATCACGGTACTTTCTGTAATGAACGGTTTTGACCGCGAATTGAAAAATCGTGTTTTGGGAATGGTACCGCAAGCGACAGTTTCTTCAACGCAAATTCTTACGGATTGGCCTGAGCTGATTAAACGAGTTGAAAATCATCCCCATGTGACTGGAGTTGCACCTTTTACTCAATTACAAGGTATGTTAACTGCTCAAGGGCAAGTGGCTGGTATCATGGTGACGGGTATTGATCCGAAATATGAAAAGAATGTGTCTATCATTCAAAATCATATTGTTGCGGGTAGCCTCGACTCACTTAAAAAGGGTGAGTTTGGTATTGTGCTTGGTAAAGACATGGCCGATTCACTTGGTTTACGTCTAAATGACAGCGTGACACTGGTTTTACCTGAAGCAACTCCATCTCCGGCAGGTGTTGTGCCTCGTTTTAAGCGCTTTAAAGTGGTGGGTATTTTCAGCGTAGGTGCTGAAGTGGACTCAATGGTCGGATACATTGCTTTATATGATGCATCGACTTTATTGCGTTTACCTGATGGTGCTCAAGGCGTCCGTTTAAAAATGGATGATATTTTTGCAGCACCTCAAGTTGCCGATGATATTGTGAAAAACTTGCCAAGCAATTTCTACGCAACGAACTGGACTTATACACACGGTAATTTGTTTAATGCCATTCAAATGGAAAAAACATTAGTTGGTTTATTACTTGTACTGATTATTGTGGTTGCTGCATTTAACATTGTTTCGTCTTTGGTCATGGTGGTAACTGACAAAAAATCGGACATTGCAATTTTACGTACTTTAGGTGCGTCACCATCCATGATTACTAAAATCTTTATGGTGCAAGGTACCGTGATTGGTGTTATTGGTACAGTTGCGGGCACGGTTTTAGGTGTAATTTTGGCACTTACGATCAGTGATATTATTTCTTGGTTTAATAATGTTCTTGGACTTAATTTGTTCGATGCCTATTTTGTACATTACTTACCTTCGTACTTAAGATGGCAAGACGTGACAATTATCGTGATTGTTTCTTTACTCTTAAGTTTCTTGGCAACAATTTATCCGGCGCTTCGTGCAGCCAAAGTTCAACCTGCCGAGGCATTGCGTTATGAGTAAAGTCGTTCTAGAAGCAAAAGATATTTATAAGCATTTTGATGATGGTAAATCTAAGGTTGAAGTCATTAAAGGTCTTTCTTTACAAGTTGAAGCAGGACAGTTTGTCTCTATTGTTGGTGCAAGTGGTTCAGGTAAAAGTACTTTGTTACATGTACTCGGTGGCTTAGATCAACCGACTCAAGGCCAAGTCTTTTTAAATGGTCAGCGCTTTGATAACTTGGGTGAAGCAGAACGTGGTTTTCAACGTAATCAGTATTTAGGTTTCGTTTATCAGTTTCACCATTTATTGCCTGAATTTAGTGCGCTTGAAAATGTGGCAATGCCTTTGATGCTTCGAGCGGACAGTCAATATAAGTCGGTTAAGGCTCAGGCTGAATATTTGTTAGATCGAGTTGGGTTATCTCATCGTATGGACCATAAACCAGGTGAACTTTCTGGTGGTGAACGTCAACGTGTGGCTCTTGCTCGAGCATTGGTGACTAAGCCTGCGGTCGTTTTAGCTGATGAACCAACCGGTAATTTGGACCGTAAAACAGCTGTAGGTATTTTCCAATTACTTACCGACTTGAAGAAAGAACTAAATATGGCGATGCTCATTGTGACCCATGATGAGCAATTAGCTCAGGCAGCAGATTCTATCTTGCATATGGAAGATGGTTTGTGGGTAAGCGGTTCTTAAAAAATTGTCATTAAATCACATTGTTAAAGCCCACTGAGTTGGGCTTTAATTTTGCCCCTAAAATGATAACGACAAGATTTTAAATGCTTAAAATTATTTTATTGGGATGGGTTGGTGGTATTGCATTGATGGGCATTAATTTACCTTTAATTATGCAATATGGAAAAGTAGGCAGAGCTCTGCTGTTACTTGCTTTTATTTTCTATCTTTTTAAACGCTCAGTATTCGTTAGCCGACCATTTTTAAAGGCAATGTATTCTTTGTTATGTGCAGCAAACCTTTTTGTTGTGGGGTATCAATATGCCGAGAATGCGTTGGTCGAACGCTTACAACAAAGAGAAATGGATTCAAAAAATCTAGATATTATTGTTTATATAAATCAACTAAGTGAAGAAAAAGACAATAAAGTTCAACAAAGTGCTCAAGTATTAAACCTATCTAAAGATCCGGTAAATTGGCTACTGTATTTAAAAAATGATAATCAAAGTATGTTGAAGAGCAATCAAGAACTTCAATTAGGCCATTACTATCGACTATCTGGAAAAACAAAACCTGCTCATAGTTACGCCACAGCAGGAGCTTTTGATCAGGAAAAATGGTTTATTCAGCGAAATATAATGTCTGGTTTTATTGTTCAGTATATTGAGCCTTTAAGCCATGATGAAATTTATCGATTGGGATATCAACAGCATTCAAGAGAACAGCAGTCCTTTTTTAATAGATTTCAAATAAATATAGAAAAGCTGCGCTTAACTTTTAGACATCTATTGGAAAATTCTTCACTACAACAAAAAGGACTAATTTTAGCTTTGCTGACTGGTGATGAAAGCCTTTTATCAGATGAGACCCAAATACAATTTAAACAATTGGGAATTGCTCACTTGTTAGCGATTTCAGGGCCACATGTACTTATTTTTGCCATTATGTTGTCTTGGTCCTGTCATCAAGTCATCTGCCGTTATTATCCTCAAATTTACTTATGGAAACCCAAACAAGTTTTGATGGCTATACCATGCTGTTTCGGTGTTTTAATTTATACAGCTTTTGTGGGTTTCGAAATTCCTGCACTACGGACATTGTTGTCAGTCTTTATATTTATTTCTTTTATATTATTAAAACAACCTCTTAAACCATTTGCATTGCTCATATACAGCGCAAGTTTATTATTACTCATGGACCCGTTTAGTGTCTTGTCTGCAGGGTTTTGGTTGTCTTATGGGGCATGTTTTATTTTATTAAGAATTTATCAAACTATAGTTCAAATACCTGATCAACATTTTTTAAGCTTACGCTCGAAAATGATTTTTATGACTAAGGTGTTAATTGAGTCTCAAGGCAAAATCTTTATTGCATTGAGTCCTTTAACCTTACTTTTCTTTCAACAAATTTCTTGGATTGCTCCATTAACCAATATTGTTGCGGTGCCTATCGTTGGTGGGATTATTGTTCCTTTAAACATCATAGCTGCTTGTACATGGTTTATTGCCAAACCATTTGGAAACATGCTTTTTTATTTCAATGATATCTTGCTCAGTATATTGCTGAGTTGTTTAGACTTATTAGAAAAACTGTCTTTACCACTACAAGGTATAAGCTTGACGCCACTGGCTTTATTCGCAGTGAGTTTAGGCATCCTTATTTTATTTTTGCCTAAAGGTATTTTGCCAAAAACATGGGGAATGCTCTGTTGTTTACCTCTCATTGTTGTGAATAAAACGAACCAACCAATTCAACTTCATATTTTAGATGTTGGGCAGGGGCAGGCTATTTTCTTGCAGCAGCCTGAACAAAACTGGCTAATTGATACAGGTGGTTCTTACGATGAAAAGATCTTTAGTATTGGTCAAAATGTTGTAGTTCCATTCTTACGCCAACAAGGAGTAAAGCGATTAGATCGTGTTGTGCTATCTCATCTTGATCAAGATCATAGTGGGGCTTTTTCTTTCATTCAGCAGGAGATTCCTGTAAAGCAGGTTCTCTCAAATGAGCAATCTTCCACTACTCTAAAGCAGCCATTTCAGTATTGTCATCAAGGTCAACAATGGCAATATCCTGAATTAGATATTCAAATTTTATGGCCTAAAGAAAAAGATTTAGCTTTTGTCCATTCTCAACAGAATCAATATTCCTGTGTGGTATATCTGCATTTTAAAGGAATTAGTGATTACCAAAATTTTCTGATTATGGGAGACGCGGGATGGGAGACAGAATACGAATTGTTAAAAGACTATCCAAGTTTAAAAGTAGATGTTTTGGTATTAGGCCATCATGGAAGCAAGCACAGTTCGGCTTATGATTTTTTAGCAACCCTAAAACCAAAACTGGCAATTGCATCGGCAGGGTTTGATAACCGTTATGGCCATCCTAGCCAAGAGGTTATCAATCGTTTAAAAGCCCTTCATATCCCACTTAAAAGTACAGTAGAGCAAGGAACGTTAAGTTTTGTTTTGGAAAATCAAAAAATGATTTTACACAACCGACGTTTTGAGCGCCTCTGGTTGCGTAGAGTTCCCTAAAGCTTCAGCCTTGAGCCTATTCACGGTTTTAATCGCTTCTGAAGGGTCAATATTATAAACATTGTCTAAAGCTGGGTTTGCTTTAAAGCGTTTATAGCTCCAGTGGTAGTGTTCTGGATATTTATGGATGAGTTGCTCAATTGCCTGATGGATGACATAAGTACCATCGTCTGCAGTTCCTTCATAGATCTTCTCATCCATTGGTTCGATATGCATGGTAAAACCATCATTTTCATTACGGATCGCATAAAGGAATAAAGCTTTTGCCTTAGTCTTCTGGATGAGTTTTGCACTTAAATTACTTGAAGCAAGTGGCACACCAAAATAGTTCACCATATCTCCCCCAATGTTCGGAGTATGATCTGGCAAAATTACTGTAGTTTCACCTTGTTTGAGTGCTTTAAAAATTTGTCTTACACCAGTTTCATCGGTCGGGACTAGATTTGCTTGTTCACGACTGCGAGCTTCTCGTACAAAACGGTCAGCATCATCATTTTTGACTGGTTTATATAAAATAGTCATTGCTGTGAACTGAGCACACCATGCATTCATGACTTCCCATGTCCCAAAATGAGGAACAATGAGTACAACACCTTTTTTTGCTGCTAAAGCATCGTGAAAGTATTGTTCGCCTTCTATCCGATGGATACGAGCAATATTTTCTTCATTAGATGAACCCCAGATACTTAAAAACTCGAAATATGAGGTTAATTCATTACGTACAGCTTTTTCTGTAATTGCTATACGTTGCTGTGGTGTTAAGTGGGGCAGAGCAATTCTTAAGTTAAGCTCTATACTTTTTGAAGTTTTAGTAATTTTTAAAGTATTTACAAGGCCAGCCAATAGACGAGCAATAGAACGCCCAAATTGAATAGGTAGTCGGCTAAATATTTTGAGTAATTGATAGTTCATGCTTTTTGAATCTGGTCTGGTCATCTATAGCAGTAAGGAGGAAACAACAAGTAAAAAAAGACAAAAATATTATAAATGAAATCATATTATTTAGACAGTTTTTATCAAATCAACGTATATAATGACATCATTTCGATTGATTTGGATTGGAATTTTATGTCCGATTGGCCACCAAAACCACAAAATGAACCTATAACCTCTAAACAGAACGGACCAGAATGGCAAATCCTTGAGAAAGCTGTGCTGGCTTCTGTAGAAGAACAACGCCGTAGTCGTCGCTGGGGTATATTCTTTAAAACACTTACTTTTATTTATCTATTGTTCATTGTTGTGTTAATGGGCAAAGGTTGTTCGACTAGCAAAGAAGGCTCAGCAGCAAGTAGTAGCAGTGCTCATCTGGCTGTGGTTGATATTGTTGGAACCATTGATGCTTCAAGCAATCAAGCAGTAAATAGTGAAGATACGAACAAAGCGCTTAAGCGTGCTTTTGAAGCTTCAAATAGCAAAGCAATTGCACTTAATATTAATTCTCCTGGCGGTTCTCCTGTTCAGTCGGATGAAATTTGGCAAGAAATTCGCTATTTGAAAAAAGAACATCCTGACAAGAAAGTCTATGCAGTGATTGGCGATATGGGTGCTTCTGGTGCTTATTATATTGCTTCTGCTGCTGATGAAATTATTGTGAATCCATCAAGTTTGGTAGGCTCAATTGGTGTCATTATGCCGAACTATGGCATTACTGGTTTAGCTCAAAAACTTGGAATTGAAGACCGTACTTTGACAGCGGGCACCAATAAAGACATTTTAAGTATGACAAAACCGATTAATCCTGTACAACGAGAGCATATTCAATCTGTACTCGATAATGTCCATACTCATTTTATTAATGCAGTGAAAGAAGGACGCGGGAAACGCTTAAAATCAAATGATCCTGCTATTTTCTCAGGTCTTTTCTGGACTGGCGAGCAAGCAATCCAGTTGGGTGTCGCTGACCGCTCAGGTAACATTACGAGCTTGATGCGTGAACTGAAGCTTGATAATAAAGTTGACTACACAATTGAACGTAATCCACTGCAATCTATTTTAGGTCGAATGGGAGCAGAAATGGGTAAAGGTTTAAGTGAGTCAGTTGCTCAACGTTTAGAGACGAGCCAAGACGCAAAGCTACAATAATTTAAATCAGGATAACGGTATGTCAGTAAAACCGGTTATACACTTTGCGCATGCCAATGGCGTGCCGTCTAAGGTGTATCAAAAGTTGTTTGATCAATTAAAAGATGAGTATGACGTAATTTATGTTCCACTCATTGGACCTGACAAACGTTATCCGATTACCAATCACTGGCCTTTTTTGGTTGATCAGGTGATTGATAGTATTGTACACCAAGCGAAGGGGCGAAAAGTGATTGGATTGGGCCATTCGCTCGGTTCAGTTTTAACTTTAATGGCTTCTTTTAAACGTCCTGAGCTGTTCTCACAAGTGATTATGTTAGATCCGCCTCTTATTTTGGGTAGATACTCTTTTGCTTTCCATATGGCAAAATTATTTAAACCTAAAATAGTCGATGACATGACCCCTGCGGGCTTATCTGCACGTCGTCGTGAGCATTGGGAGTCTCGTGAGCAAGCCGCTGCATTGTTACGTCCAAAAGGTTTTTATAAAGACTTTGATGAAGACTGCTTTCAAGCCTATATTGACTATGCTTTAAAAGAAGATCCAGTTCGTGGCGGTGTTACTTTAACTATTTCTCGTGAAGATGAAGTTGCGATATTCCGTAAAAATCCTTCTTGGTGGTGGCTACCTATGCCAAAACCGAAAATGCCTGTACATCTAGTCGTGGGTAAAGAGAGTGCCTTCTTAAAAAGAGGTTTTCCTCAAATGGCAAAGCGTAAAATGGGAATTCCATTTAGTGTGGTTGAAGGAGGGCATATGTTCCCTCTAGAGCATCCAATTGATACAGTGAATTATATTAAAAAGCTTATCGATAGTAATTCACGCTAATAAGACTTTTATAAAAAAAGGACATGCATGCATGTCCTTTTTTTACTTACGTTGAGCAAATCTTTTACCAAGATGCAAAACGAATAGGGTGTTCAAGAATTTGATTACGGAAATAGGCTTGTCCATCTTTCCATGTCAGCTGGCCATTACATAACCATTCTGCAACTTGAGGATAAATAAAATGCTCAAGTTTATGTACACGTTCTGCCAAAGAAGCAACATTGTCATGTTCTTTGACTTCAATTGCAGATTGAGCAATTGCTTGACCAGCATCAAGTTCAGAAGTTACAAAGTGAACTGTACAACCATGCAATCGATCGCCCGTATTTAATACACGCTGATGTGTATTAACACCTTTATAAGCGGGTAATAGTGAAGGATGGATATTGAGCATTTTACCTTGCCATTTATCGACAAAGTTTGCAGTTAAAATACGCATGAAGCCAGCTAAAATAACGATATCAGCTTGCCATGCCATAAGTTGCTGATGCATCGCTTCATCAAAATCGGCACGACTAGGAAAGTCTTTATGCGAAATTACCGCTGTTGCGATATTGGCATTTTGAGCACGCTCTAGGGCATAAGCATCGGCTTTATTGGACAATACACCTACAATTTGCCCTGATAGACGTGCATCTATCAAGGCTTGTAAGTTACTGCCGTTCCCAGAGACTAGAACAGCAATTTTCATCATTCAAAGATCACACGAATTTTTTCGTCTGCACCTTCCACTGATTCAGCATTTTCTTGGATATGTCCGATTTTCCAAGCTTTTTCACCTTGAGCATTAAGCACTTCAATTGCTTTTTCTGCATCATTTGCGTCAACTGCAATCACCATACCTACACCACAGTTAAAGGTACGGTACATTTCAAAACGTTCTACATTACCTTCACGTTGTAGAAGTTTGAATAATTCTGGCCATTCCCAAGAAGCTTCATTAATGACAGCTTGAGCACCATTTGGTAATACACGCGGTAAGTTACCAGGTAAACCGCCACCAGTGATGTGTGCCATAGCATGCACATCAACTTGTTTGCAAAGCTCAAGAACTGGTTTTACATAAATACGTGTTGGTTCCATTGCGACATCTGCAAGAGGACGGCCATCAATCACTTGAGTTAAGTCTACATTCTTAACATCTAGGATTTTACGTAGTAATGAATAACCATTTGAGTGAGCACCACTTGATGCAACACCAATAAGTACATCACCAGATTTTACTTTAGAGCCATCAATAATTTTGCTTTGCTCAACAACACCCACTGCAAAACCAGCAAGATCGTAATCTTCACCTTCATACATACCAGGCATTTCAGCTGTTTCACCACCTACAAGTGCACAACCTGCAAGTTCACAACCTTTACCGATACCAGTAACTACGTTTGCAGCTACGTCTACATTTAAGTGACCAGTTGCATAATAGTCGAGGAAGAATAATGGTTCTGCACCACAAACCAAAAGATCGTTAACACACATAGCGACAAGATCTTGGCCGATTGTGTCATGACGATTAAGGTTAAGTGCTAAACGTAATTTAGTACCTACACCGTCAGTTCCAGAAACCAAAACAGGTTCTTCGTAACCTTTAGGAATTTTGCATAGTGCACCAAAGCCACCAAGTCCGCCCATTACTTCTGGACGAGTTGTACGTTTAGCGACTGACTTGATACGATCGACCAGTGCGTCGCCCGCTTCAATGTCAACACCCGCATCTTTGTAGCTTAAACCGGTATTTGGGGTAGAAGTTGAGTTGCTCATAAATGAAGTCTCCGCATTGGCGGCAGATTATAACCTGAATATACGAAACTCTTATGTTATTTATGCTCGAAAATGCTATCTTTAATAAAAATATTTTTCCATTTATAACGATTAAATCAAAAAAGGCTAGATTTTATGCAAGATCGTATACTGCGCCGTATTTTCTTACTCGCAGGTATTGTATTGCTGGTATGGGTATTATACTTGCTCAAGCCTGTGGTCATTCCATTTCTTGGTGCTTTTTTCCTGGCTTATTTATTCAGTCCACTTGTCGATGTTCTAGTAAAAATTAAGCTCCCTCGTTGGTTGGCAATTAGCATCGTTTTTATCGGTATCGGTGTAACTTTAACTGTTGCATTATGGTATTTGGTACCACTCATCTGGAAACAACTTGTTTATGCTCGAGATAGTATCCCTGCTGGAATTCATTGGATTAATGCAGAGCTACTGCCTTGGATTTCTTCGACCTTCCATGTACAACAAATGGAAATCGATACCGATCAAATGTCCAAAGCGGTTATGGATTATGTCCAGACCAATTACAGTGCCGATAGCATTCAGGCTGTTTTATTAAAGCTTGCACAATCAGGTCTGAATTTTATTCAGATTGGTGGAACACTCGTTTTAATTCCAATTATCGCTTTTTATTTTTTATTAGACTGGGACCGTATGTTGCAGAACTTACGTCGTCTCATCCCACGACCATATGAAGCCACTACCTTACAAATCGTTCGTGAATGCCATAGTGTTTTAGGAGCATTTGTTAAAGGTCAGTTCCTCGTTATGCTTTTGCTCGGTGTGGTCTATGCGGTAGGTCTACAATTAATTGGGTTAGAGGTTGGACTTATTATTGGTATGGTGGCAGGCCTTGCCAGTATTATTCCTTATTTGGGATTTGCAGTCGGCATTATTGCAGCCATTATTGCAAGTCTATTTCAGTTTGGAATGGACTGGACTCACTTGTTACTCGTTGGTGTGGTTTTTATGATTGGTCAAGCTGTAGAAGGCTATATTCTACAACCATTCCTACTCGGTGATAAAATTGGTCTTTCACCAGTTGCTGTTGTATTTGCTGTTTTGGCAGGCGCGCAACTTGCTGGTTTCTTAGGAATGCTCATCGCATTACCAGTGGCTGCGGTCATTGTTGTACTCTTAAAGCACTTAAGGGATAACTATGAAAAGAGTAGCCTTTATGGTGCGTATTCGGAATTATTTGTGCAAGAGGGTAATATTCAGCAAATTCATGTAGAAACTGAAAATACTAAACTTGATCTTGAAGTTAAAACACAGCAAGATACAGATACACCAAATCTTTCAGATCAGAAATAATTTCAAGGCCAATTGATTATATGCGTCAACTCCAACTGGATATAGAACCTCAACTTGATGCCCGAATCAGTGATTTTTCGGGACCAGGTTGGGGGCATGTAGTCGATGCAGTGCGTCAACTACATGCAGGTCTAGTCAATAGATTTTATATCTATGGTGGAGCTGGAACAGGTAAGAGTCATTTGCTTTCAGCGATTTGTGATTCTTATTTAGAAGTAGGCAAGTCAGCAATAAAAGTTTCACTGTTGGAACTTCTTGATGCTCCGATTGAGGCAATTACTTGTTTAGAGCATTATGATTTAGTTGCTTTAGATGATATTGAATCTATTAGTGGCGTGCCGCACTGGCAAAAAGCGGTGTTTCATTTAATGAATAACCATGAAGGGCAACTTGTATTTTCTTCACGTGTTGCGCCGATTGAATTAAAACTCGAGTTACCAGACTTACAATCACGTCTTACCCAAGCGGTCAGTGTAAAAGTGCCAAGTGGAAGTCTATACGCAGACCGTTATGCTTTAGTCACTTCCGTTATGGCTAGACGTGGTATCCATTTCGATCAGCAGATTGTCGACTATTTACTTTTACATGGGCCGCATCAAGCTTCTGTTTTATTACAAACCGTAGCACAGTTAGAAAAACTTCTTAAAGGTGAGAAGACTAAGCTTTCAAATGCAACGTTAAGACAAATTTATGCTTTAATTGATGAGTACCAACAATAAATTGTTTCATACATCTCGTTATTTCTTTGGTTGGGGTGAACTTGGGTTTTTTGCTAAAAAAATAATGAACTATTAAATACTTATGCTTTTAACTTTAAAGTGTATTGTTAAAATTTTTCCTAAGAAAATTTTCATATATCAATAGATGCTTAAATAACCAAATATTTATAAAGTTATATGAACAAAATGACCGGATAGGCCGATCAAAATATCTTGAGAAATTCTGATTCCTGTGACAAAGTACGCACAAAGGATGCGATTGCAAAAGTGGACACTTTGCAATATTGACAAAGAAAAATGAAAAAAATAGGTAAGGAGAAGGGTATGCTCAAACGGAGCATTGCTTTTGCATTATTGGCTGCTGCTGGGCACGCTTATTCTGCTGATATTCAAGTGACAAGTTTAGCTGATGAAGATAAAGATGATACGGTATGTACGCTTAGGGAAGCTGTACAGTTCCTAAATTATCGTGGCTCATCTAATGCAGCTGACGTTGAAAAATATGCAAATGGGTATCATGGTTGTGGGAATAAAGATGCTTCATCAAATATTATTTTACAGCGCGATCAAGAATATAGCTTAAATAGCAGAATAACGATTACAGCTCCCCTTACAATTAGTACAGCAAAAAATGATTCTACATTAGTTGATACTGATCAGCCTGGTTCTCATAATGCAACTATCAAAATGGTCGGTACAGATCAATTATTTAAAATTGATGATGGTAGCGTTGAAAAAGCTTCTTTTGCTGTGACCTTAAGTGATCTTAACTTACAAGGTGCAGGCGCAAACTCTAATGTTTTAACAGGTGGTTTAATTTTAAACCATGAAAAATTGACTATTCAAAACTCTCGATTGATTGGTGGATATGCCAATCAGGGTGGGGCGATTTACAATCAAGGATTGTTATCGAAAACAGGTCAAACAGCTGGCTTTGTAACTATCATAAATAGTTTGATTCAAAATAATAAAGCAACCCAAGGCGGCGTCATTTACAGCGAGCAGCCTTTATATTTAGTGACCCAATCTGTAGTCCGAGATAATGAAGTTTCTTCTGCAGAGGGTGCCTTATTTTATGGCGCAACAAAATTTGATGATGAAAGTACTGGTGGATACTTAAATGTACGTGCCATAGGCTTTAGTAATAGTACCTTTTTCCATAATAAAGTTGGTTTTATTGCAAACATTAAAGATGGAATGTTTGTTAATAATATTACAATGATTAAAAATGCAGCAGGTTTATTTTTAGATGCTCCTCAAGGAAATGCTTCTGTTTCTAACAGTATTTTAGTCGGTAATGGGGTTAACTGTACTCCAAATACAAATGATCAAACTGTTGTCCAAAGCAACTTAGTGACCACTGATTGTAATCGCAATGCTTCTGCAAAGCTGCCTAATATACTTTTGCCTACAAGTGAAAAGTTAATTGCTGGTGATAGTGATGAAGGCATATGTGATGTAACCGCTAAAGACGGCTTGTTATGTCCATTTAATACACCAAAAGATAGTTTCCTTGGCTTTTTTAAACCACGATTACTTGAGAGCTATAACACTTTAGCTGACTCCTTAATTATTAATAAAGGACGTTTATATAGTGATGGCTCATCAATTGGTTTAGCGAGTTGTGAGAAACTCGATCAACGTGGAAAAAACCGTAGTGGTTATGATGAGTTATGTGATTTAGGGGCAATTGAATTTATTTTAAATAATGAAATCGCAACAGTAGGGCAAGATATTAAATATGGACAAGTTGCAAAATTTAATATTTTAAATTCTTTAAGTGAAGCAGATTTGGTCACACCAGCTACATGTAAGCGTCTATTTGGTGACCGTCCCGATGGAAAAGAATGGCAACCAGGTTGTCTAAAAATAAAACAAAGTACTGATACGCCAGTCTCTAAAGGTAGTGTAACCATAGACCAAAATGGAAACGTGGTTTATACGCCAAATGGAAACTGGCATGGTGCAGACATTTTTAGTATTCAAGTCGTTACGAGTGTATCAAGATTTAATGATGGAACCGATTTCCAATATGTCTCGATTCCAGCAACCGTAGTCCAAGAACCTGTATCTGGTATTGAAGATAAGTCTGTTAGTACTGGTGGTGGGGGAAGTGTTGGTGGTGGATTAATTTTGGGATTATTCGGATTAATTGCATTGCGCCGTTTCAAGTCATAATCAGGGATGAGGACTATGAAAAACTATAAAAAAGCAGTATTAGCATTAGCTGTGCTAGCGGCTATGCCACTTTTTGCTGATACAGCAAATCAAAGAATCGAAGTAACAACTTTTGCAGATGAAGATGGTGAAAACCCTAATGCATGTTCGTTAAGGGAAGCCATAAAAGTTGCTGAAACACGAAGATCTGATTATGGATGTACAGTCTATAACACTTCTAAAAGTCAGGTAATCCAATTAAAAGCAGGAACTTATACATTAAACAAAGAATTGGTTCCAAATGCAGATATTGCGATTTATGGATATGGTGAAAAAGATCAAGATAAAAATTGGGCAGAAAAAAGTGTTTTAACCAATGATTATCCAGCATTACAACCGTTACAGACGAGAATTAATGCTGCTGGTAAGTCACGTATCTTTAATACAGCGGTAAATAAACAACCTTTATTTCTTCAAAATATTATTTTGGAAAATGGTTCAGCACAAGACTTTGGTGGTGCTATTTATGCAGGTGGTAATGTTACCTTATTAAATAGTCAAATCTTGAACTCACAAGCATCTAAAGGTGGTGCTATTTTTCTCGGTGGCGATAATGTTAATTTGTCGGCAACTCACTCTTTGATTCAAGGTAATAATGCAACATCTGGAAGTGTACTTTCAATGAGTTGTTGGAATGGCACAGCCTATACAAAACGGGAAGTAACATTTACCTCTTCTAGTATTATGAGTAATGGTTCAAATAGTTCTAATAATACTTTTGAGTTTTGTGGAGAGCCGAAAGCAACCTTTACAATTAATACAATAGCTAAAAATATTGCAAATACAGTAAATGGTAGCATTTTGAAATTTACTGGTGATGCTACTCCTAACGGTACACCTAATCCTTCAACCATACTTAGCGCTAACAGTAGTTTAACCTTAAAAAATAATACTATTGTTGAAAATAATGCTTATACCACGTTCTTATATGACACATTAGGAAGTAAAGAATTAAGATTTAATTTAATCGGTTATAACCCGGGAACCTATGCCTGTCATTATTTTATAGGGCCAGCCACTGATTTAAAAAATGCTGGTTTCATCCTATCTTTTAACGCATTAAATTTGACGAATGATGCTGGAAAATGTGATCTACCAAAGGAAGCTCTTACGTCTACACATCGAACTGTTGATATAGCAGGCCAGTCTTTTGACTCATTATTAGAACCTTTACATTCAGCTGGGCCAGAGACTGGTTTTTTACCAATTTATTATCCTAAAAATAATATAAGTGGTAAGAATCTAGTAGATGTAGACCCAGAGGGTAAAGACTCATGTACTTCTATCGACCAGCGCGGACTTTCACGCCTTGCCGATAGTAAATTATATTATCAACCAAATGGTCGTAATAGCTGTGATATTGGTTCGATTGAACTAATGAAACTGACCGCTGGAGATATAAAAGGTTTAGGTAATACGTCACTTACAGATCTGCTTGCAAAATATCAATCTCAATATGATACGGTTCAGAAGAATATCTTGAATCCAGATTATGCATATTTATTAAATGTATTAAAAATCGATTCAGCAAATTACAAGAACCTTCTTGATCAAACTAAAGCAAATGCAAAATATCGAGCAATTTATATCGACTTAAAGGCAAATGGTTTACCTTTACCAAATGAAGATAGTAGTCACTTATTAAAGTTCTTTAATACATCTGATTATAATATTAATCTTGAAACTGTCGGTACAGGATTGATCGACGATAAAGTTACAAACATTAAAAAGGATGATGGACTTTTTTGTGAATGGAATGATGCTTTACAGCAAATTATATTCTATCGTTCAGATGATATTATTACCCAAGCAGGTGATTATAACTATTGTAAATATACAATTAGCAGTAAAGATGGCACTACTCAATCATCTGGATTATTAGAAGCCCGATTTGATAATATCCCACCAGTTGCTGGTGATGGAACTGTAACTTTTAAATATTTAGCAAATGAAGTCATTCCTTTGAATTTATTACAGTATGCGAATGATGATGGGGACGGTCCTACAAGTACACTTAAGACAAAGCCAAATAAACCTAAATTTTGGGTGAATGATCAGGGTGTAGAGTTACCGATTTATATACCAAGTAAAACTTCAAAGGATGGTATTTTCAAGGTAGTCAAAGCAGATCGAGAAGGGCCATGTCCTAAAGATGATAGCGGTAATACTTGCTATGGTGGTAACATCTATATTCAAGCGAGTAACGTATTTAACACCTTCAATGATACATTGACTTACTATGTTTATGATGCAGATGGAACTATTTCAGCTAAAGCAGGAACGATTAATTTAGTAAGTACAGCAACTACAACAGATGATTCTCGAAGTGGAGGTGGAGGAAGTATTGGAATTTTCTCTCTGGCATCCTTGCTAAGTTTGATTGTCTATAGACGTTACCGTAAATAAGCATAAATAAAAAAAGCCTCCATAGGAGGCTTTTTTTATTTCTTATTAGATTTTTGAATGGCACATTATTAAAAAAAACAGTTTTTAGTGCTCTAAATATTTGTTGATATATTCTTCACGTATAGCGGTTCTTTCATCAGCACTTGCTTTGAGCATGCGTTGACGTAAATCATTACGTTCTTGTGTACTCATTTTTTGCCAAGCTTCACGCATTTTCTGTTTTTCTGCATCTGGAAGTTGGTTGAACCAATCCATACGTTGTTGCAGATTAGCGCTTTGGTTTGCTGGTAATTCTTTCAAGCTTTGATAGCGTTTAATTACTGCTCGTTGTTCTTCTTCAGACAAAGCATTCCAAGTATCATCTACTTGAGTATTGGCATCTTTAGAAAAAATCCAGAAACGTTCAAAACCCGCAAAACTGGTTTGCAGGAAACTTAATGAACAAAGGATAAGTGCTAACTTTTTAGCTACCATGTTGAACTTTATCCTCACCCAACACCATCAGCATTTCTAAATCTTCCACCATTTGTGGTGATAATTTAGGATTTACAACCACTTGATTTTGTGGCTTATCCATCATATCTACCGAATTAGGCAAAATAACAAAACCAGTAATTGCTGCTGCAAGTGCAAAACCAGTCATTTTCCAGACACTATAAAAAGAGGCTGGTTTTTGTTGGATATGGTCAAGCACATGATTCATCACCACTGTTTTATTTTTATGGTGATGGGCCAAACTATCGAGTTTAGACGTCACCTTTTTAGTGAAATCATCATGATTCATTGGAACCTCCCATGGGATTTAAATGCGCTAAGTACTCTCTAAGTCCCTGAATTGCTCGATGATAATGGGTTTTTACACTACCTTCAGTACAGTTCATAATTTGCGCTGTGGTGTGGGTATCGAAACCTTCCCAAGCACGTAACATGAAAGCTTGTTGTTGACGAACAGGTAGTTTTGCAATCGCTTCCTGAATTTCTTCTATGGTCACTGCTTGATCTAGAAAATCTGCTGGATTGATTGCTTTTTCATCGACAATATCAATGATTTCTTCATCATCATTGTCTAGACTAACTTTTTTGAAGAATGAAAATGGATTTGCTCGACGGGCTTCTTTGCGGCGCCAATCCTGAAGTTTATTGTTTAGAATGGTATAAAACAGCGGATACCATTCTTCAGTACTTCGATCGGCGTAAGACTTGTGTAAAGCAATAAATGCTTCCTGAACCAAGTCCATGGCAATGCCTTGTTGACCTTGGGTAGCACTTTCCATCATCACTAAAGCACGTCCAGTAACATCTTGCATAAAAACCTTTAGGCGTTGTTCAGCCGTGCTGGCATGAACACTAGATGCTTCCGATCGAGACTTTTTCGGTGCTAAATCCATGGAGATGGAAAATCCTGTCATTGGACGTACCCACCTTATCTTCAATATATCTCTTATATAACGTTGAAAAGAGGTGGGAGGTTGACAACAATCGGCTATTTTTTAGTAGTGTAAATGATTTTTTTCACAAATATGAGCGATGTAAAATAAATTAACGTTTTATTGGCGTTGGCGAACCATTTCAAAAAAACAAATTGATCCTGCAATTGCTACATTTAACGACTCTTGACCACCTGGTTGCGGTATTGTTACTGATTGTGCATGCTCTAAAGCGTAATCACTTGCGCCTTGTCCTTCGTTGCCTAAAATCCAAACACATGGTTTTGAAAGATCTTTTGAATAAAGACTGGTCGAGCGATGAGAGCTTGTAACGAAAACAGGAATATCGAATTTAGGAAGAATATCGGTCAATTGAAAGTTTTCAAAGCAAGACAGGCTAAAATGTGCGCCCATACCTGCTCTTAAAACACGTGGAGACCAAAGTGAGGCAGAGCCTTGTGTACAAATAATTTGTTTAATATTCGCTGCTGCTGCAGACCGTAATAATGTGCCTACGTTACCTGGGTCTTGTACATTTTCGAGAATTAGAGTGTCTACGTTATAGTCAATCGTTGATGCAGTTTTAGGCAAATCAATAATAGCTAAGCAAGGAAGCGTATTACCTAAGGTACTTAAGTCTTTATATAAAACTTCACTGATAATAAAGACATGACCCTGATGGAGCTCAATTATTTTCTTTAAATCGCTGTGTTCCAATGCTTGTTCAGTTGTAAACAAAGAAAAGAGTTTTTTCTGTTGTTGTAACCAAGCTAGGCAAAGGTGAGTACCTTCAAGAACCGTTTGTTGATGCTTTTTTCGGGCGCTATTGAGTTCAATTAAACCACGCAAATGTTTAATTTTTGCATTGTCTTTTGATTCTAAAAAAATAACCGCCATAAGGATATATCCAAAAGGGCGTCATCATACTATATGACGCCCTCTATAATTTAATTATTAATGATAGCTTGTTACGCGTTCAACTTCGTTTTTAGAACCGATAATTACCGGAACACGTTGGTGAAGCTCTGTTGGTTCAATGTCTAAAATACGAACACGGCCTGTAGTTGATGAACCACCTGCTTGTTCAATGAGCATACTCATTGGGTTAGCTTCATACATTAGACGTAAACGACCAGCTTTTTTCGGATCTTTTAAGTCATATGGATAAAGGAAGATACCACCACGGCATAAAATACGGTGAATATCACCCACCATACATGCTACCCAACGCATATTGAAATCTTTTTCACGTACAGATGTTTTACCTGCAAGTAACTCTTCAATATATTGTTTCACTGGTTGTTCCCAATGACGCTGGTTAGATGCGTTAATTGCAAATTCTTGAGTATCTGCTGATACTTGAACATTCTCTGTAGTAAGTAAGAATGTTTGAGTTTCTGGATCTAAAGTAAAGAAAACTACACCATTTCCAACTGTTAAAGCCATCATTGTTGATGGGCCATATAACACATAACCAGCAGCGACTTGTTGAGTACCTGCTTGCATGAAATCTTGCGCTTGTGTAACTGCATTTTTTGCAGGAAGAATCGAGAAGATTGTTCCTACGCACATGTTGATATCAATGTTACTTGAACCATCTAATGGGTCGAATAGTACCAAGTATTTGCCGTTTTCTTGCGCAGGTGTAAAATCATCAAGTTCTTCAGACGCAAGACCACCTACATGAGGATGAACTTTTAAAGCATCAATTAAATAGTCATTAGAAATCACATCAAGTTTTTTCTGTGTTTCACCTTGAACATTTTCATTACCTGCACTACCTAAAATTCCAGCCAATGCACCTTTTTGTAGGGCTTGGTCAATGGTTTTACAAGTCGTCGCAATCGTGTCGATAACTTGGGCCAACTCAGGTGTAAGGTTCCCTTTTTCTTGTTGTAAAAATTGGGACAATGTGAGGTTGGACATAAAAAAACGCTCCTGTGCGCAAGCATCAAAATGAGTCAAATAAATACGTGGCATATTCTAGATGAGAATGCCGAAAAATAAAAATTATCTTACTTTATTTGTGTTGCATTTATGCTTACAAGCCCCATTTTACGTGGTATGTTGTTTGCATAGCAAAGGAATGTATATTTAGGAGAATCGAAATGACAACTAAGAAGTTTGATGCGACCCCAACGGCAGGTGAACCAATCAATTTAGAAGAAATTTCGAAAGAAAGTGTTCAGGAGGCTTGGAAAGATTATGAAGCAAAACCTGAATATAAAGCTTTTAATAAGCACGATTTGATTGAGTCAATGCAACATTCAGAAGAAGAGGACAATAAATCTTCTTAAATTAAGAATGCAAAAATAAACGCCCATATTTGGGCGTTTATTTTTTTAGATGTTTTATTTTAATAGGGGAGGAACCGCTTCATAGTTAATTTCAACACGGCGGTTTTCTTTCCATGCTGATTCGTCATGTCCTGGATTAACTGGCGCTTCTTTACCATAACTTACCGCTTCAAGTTGCTGTGGATTTACACCACTTGTAATAAGGTAACTTTGAACGGCTTTTGCACGACGCTCACCTAAAGCCATGTTGTATTCACGCGTACCGCGTTCATCTGTATGACCAGTTAATGCAACTTTTGAGTTTGCATTGGCCATGAGGAATTGAGCATGGGCTTGAAGAGTTTGATAGTCTTCAGCAGATAAATCACTGCTGTCGTAATCAAAGTGAACAACACGTTTAGCTAAAGCAGCTTTATTTGCCTCAGTTACACCTTTTGATGAAGCACCTGCCAAATTTTGGGCATTTAATGCAGCATCTTCACTTAAACCTGTTGTGTTTACGGTGCTTGGGTTTGTAGTACCAGCATTTGCAGTCGTTGCTGGTTTACGGCTCGCACAACCTGTCATGACAAGCGCTACACTAAGTAGAGGAAAAGCCAAATATTTGATTGATTTCATCATCATCTCCATCAATGGAAGAAAAAGTTATTTAGGTGCCCAGGCTGGTTCACGTACTTCACCTTGCTCACTCGGTAAATTCATACGGAAACGACCATCAGTGGACATGATAGACAGTAAACCACGGTTTCCTTCACGAGTTGCGTAAACCACCATTTGCCCATTTGGTGAGAAACTTGGTGATTCATCTAAACTGGTTGGGGTAAGAATATTGACAATGCCTGTATTAATATCTTGGATAGCAACTTTATAGTTACTGCCACTTGGTCGATGCACCAGTGCAATTTTTTTACCATCTGCACTTAAAGTGCCACGAGCATTAAACGACCCTTTAAATGTTAAACGTTTTACTGAGCCATCTCCAAAATCATAGCGATAAATTTGAGGAGAGCCTCCACGGTCAGATGTGAAAATAAAAGCTTTTCCATCTGGTGTATAACGTGCTTCTGTATCAATGCCTGAGTCATTTGTCATACGTTTGACTTGGCGAGTTGATAAATCCATTTGATAAATTTCAGGGTTACCGTTCATTGATGCTGTAAATAGCATTGATTTACCATCTGGTGAAAAGCTCGGTGCACCATTTAAGCCTTTAAAGCTAGTCAGTACTTCACGTGTTCCTGTAGAGAGATCTTGTAAGTAAATTGCTGGGCGTTTAGTTTCAAAAGAAACATAAGCAATTTTTTTAGCGTCCGGAGTCCATGCCGGAGACAAAATCGGGTCGCGTGAAGAGAGAACAGTTTTTGGTTGTTCACCATCTGTATCTGCAATTTGTAAGGTGTAACGTTCCGCTGGGGTTGCGGGATTACGTAGTACATAGGCAATACGACCACTAAAATCACCTGCAATACCAGTCAATGCTTGATAAATAGCGTCACTTACCATATGTCCTGCTTGACGCACACGTGAAGCAGGAACATTTAGCAATTCATTCAAAAGATATTGCTGTTTTTGCACATCATAAAGCTGGTAATGAACTTCAAACCCATCAGCCGTTTGCTTAATTTGTCCAGTAACAACATATGGAATACCAGCAGCTTGCCAATCAGATGCTTGAATTTGATTAATTGCAGCATTTGCAGGTAAATTTTTTGATGAACTTGTAAAGCGGCCTGAACGGTTTAAGTCAGTCTCAACAATAGGGTAGAGACCATTGTCATTATTAAATGGAACAATAGCGATTTTTGGCGCCTGATCAGGTGCTTTTGCAATTTCTAAATGTAATTGAGCAAAGGCAGCTGTCGGTGCAAGAGGACTTAATGCTGTAAGCAACGTTAAGGCTAGAAGGTGTTTGCGGGTCGTTTTCATAGGTTTAAAGTCATTGAAGGCATTTTTGTGACTGTGGATTTTGTAACATAGTTACATGCCTTAAACTATTTAAAGCATGTAACAATATACTTATTTTGCAGTAAATGTTGAACTGAATGACCTTGCTTCACGTCGAGCATCAGGATCGGATGGCATTGGGTAAGGTGCAGCAGAACGAATCGCAGCTTCAACACTCGCTTTAACATCTGGGTTGCTAGAGCTAACAATAACTGATAATACAGCTCCACTATCGCTGAGAGTGACACGCGCAGTTGCTTTCTGACCCGATGTTCCTGCTGGGATATCCCAAGCATTTCGAATTTTCTGTTCAAAATCACGCTTCGCTGAAGATGCAATTTTTTTGGCTTCACCCTTTTTCTGTGCAGCTTCTTCCTGTGCTTTTTTGGCAGATGCAGCTTTTTCTTCTGCCTCAGCCTCAGCTTTACGCTTAGCCTCTTCAGCCGCTTTTTGCTGTTTCGCTTTCGCATCAGCTTCAGCCGCTTTCTGCTTTTTAGCCTTCGCGTCAGCTTCAGCTTTATGCTTAGCCTCTTCAGCCGCTTTCTGCTTTTTAGCCTTCGCGTCAGCTTCAGCTTTATGCTTAGCCTCTTCAGCCGCTTTTTGCTGTTTGGCTTTTGCATCAGCCTCAGCTTTACGCTTAGCCTCTTCAGCCGCTTTCTGCTTTTGGGCCTTCGCATCAGCTTCAGCTTTATGCTTAGCCTCTTCAGCCGCTTTCTGCTTTTGGGCTTTCGCATCAGCTTCAGCTTTACGCTTGGCTTCCTCAGCTACTTTCTGCTGTTTAACTTTCGCCTCTTCAGCTGCTTTACGTTTAGCATCTTCCGCAGCTTTTCGGGCTTCATGTTTAGCTTTTGCCTCAGCTTCAGCCTTACGTTTTGCTTCTTGCTGTGCCTGAAGTTTTGCATTTTCTGCTTCACGTTTTAGTTTTGCGTCAGCCTCAGCTTTACGTTTGGCTTCCTCAGCAACTTTGCGAGCTTCACTTTGTTCATGTTTAGTTTTTGCTTCAGTTTCAGCTTTACGCTTTTGTTCAGCTTCAACTTTTGCAGCTTTCGCTTCAGCTTGACGCTTAGCTTCAGCCTGCTGTTTTTGAGCTTCCTCTAAACGTTGTTGTTCCGCAGCTTGCTTCGCTTTAGCCGCTTCTTCAGCTTTACGTTTTTCCTCAGCTAATTTTGCTTGCTCAGCTTTTTGCTTTTGGGCAACCAGATGTTGTGCTGTTGGTGGAGGAGGTGGCACTGGTACTGCTGGAATATTTTGAGGAACATTTTCATCCACAATCGGACTTAAAACTTCTTCAGCCTGATTTTCTGCTGTGGTTTGTTGCTCAACTTCTTTTGCTAAAGGCGGTGGTAAATCTTCTGGCTTAACTAAAATAGTCGTCAGCTTTTTTGGCTGTTCAGGTGGTTTACTCAAGCCTAAAAAAAGCAAGCCGACAATAGCAATTGCATGAACTCCAAGTGTGAAGCCCAATGCAATTGCATTTTGTTTAAACGGAGGCTTTTGATTTTTGTTCATAGCTTATTTTAAAGGCTCTGTCAGAAGGCCAACTTGCGTTAAACCTGCTTCTTGTAAACTTGCCATCAATGATACGACTTCGCCATAAGGACGAGATTTATCACCATTCACTAAAACCGTAAGCTGTTTGTTTTCTTGTTCAGCTTGCTTTTGTGCTTCACTTAAAACAGATTCAAGTTTTTCACGAGAAAGTGGTTCGTTATCTTTGTAGTCTTGATATTGAAGATAAATATTGCCGTCTTTACCAATGGTTACCATGGCTGGCATATCTTTTGATTCAATTGGACGATTATTTGCCTGAGGTAAGTCGACTTTAATACCGCTAGTAATCATGGGAGCAGTCACCATGAAAATGACTAAAAGCACAAGCATTACATCGATATAAGGGACGACGTTCATGTCACTTTTTAATGGTTTTTTTATGCGCTCAAAGCGCCCTGAACGTTGAATAGCCATTATGCATCTTCCTGTGATGAACCCACAGATTGACGTTGCAATAAAGCAATCATTTCTTCAGCAAATAGTGCGCGGTCAGAGTAGACGCTTTCACCTTTAGCCGTAAAGTGGTTAAAAGCTAATACCGCAGGAATTGCAGCAAATAAACCAATAGCAGTTGCAATAAGCGCTTCAGCAATACCCGGCGCAACTGTTGCTAAAGTCACTTGATCAACGGCAGCCAAACCGATAAAGGCATTCATGATTCCCCAAACTGTACCGAATAAACCGATATATGGAGCAACAGAACCGATACTTGCTAGAGTGCCTAGGCCATATTCAAGGGTACCCTGATCACGACTTAAACCTACACGTAAAATACGCTCGGTGCCTTCGATCGTTTGAGAGGTAGACGCGTTACGCTTTTTAAGTTTGAAAAACTCACTCAGTCCTTGATAAAAGATATCCTCAAGGCCTGAGCGTTTTGAATTGAGTTGTGCGTTGTTATAGAGCGTATAAAGTTCAGCACCAGACCAGAACATTTTTTGGAAATGTTCATCACCTTGACGTGCTTTTTTATAACCCATATGTAACTTGGCAATTAAGTACCAACTAAAGATTGATGCTAACAATAAAATTAGCATGACCAATTGGACGACTGGACTTGCTTGTAAGATAAGGTCAGAAATATGCAGGGTTGATTCAATGTTTGTTGCCATAGTTACATATGCCGGTTGCTTTTTTTAGTCTTGTTCCAATTCTTTACGAATAAGATCACGTATTTCTTCAGGAAGGCGACGTGGCATCATTTCTTTACTTAAACATGCCAATTCAACCTCGCCAGAAGCAAGCAAGATTTCACCACGATAAATATTTTGTTGCAACACAAATGACGCAGCTTTACATGAAACTACACGTGCTGTAACAGTAATTAAGTCATCCATTAAAATAGGACGCATGTATTTCACATCAATTTTATGAACAACAAAGTTGTAATCTTTTTGACGCCAGTAATGGTCAACACCAGCAGCGCGGAGCCATTCTGTACGGGTACGCTCCATATAGCGAATGTGGTTGGCATGGTAAACAATACCACCTGCGTCCGTATCTTCGATATAAACACGAATGTTGAATTCAAAATGATTCGCCATGAGAGTATTCCGTTTTAGTTCACTATAGAGCTTTATATTTAAAATATGACTGCTGAATAAAACATCAGTTCTATCTCAAGTCATACATCTGCTTTTAAATACGGGGCAGTTTAGCAGATTGCATACTAAGTCCTATGGCACAACCTTTCAATTGCGATGGCTGTCTTTGTTGTCTAAAACGGTACCCTCTATGCAAGCATATTGTTAAGTTAAGACTGTTTCCACGCAGCCTGAACTTGTTTAGCTATATTGGGATAATCTAATACAAATCTTATATGCAGCTCAGTTCCTGTTTTTAAGGCCTTATCATCTACAATAAAATAGGGACTATGATTTGGTGCAGCTTGAGTTAAATCATGATTTTCTGGTGTTGCACCCAAGAAAATAAAAAATGAGGGCATTAATTTGCCATAATAGGCAAAATCTTCACTTGCGCTTGCATTATGATCCAAAACATGAAGTTTTGAGTCTCCAACAACCTTGAGTAATGTGGGTTGAATAAGTTGAGTCAGTGCTTTGTCATTCATTGTTACTGGAGCATAGGGCGCAATTTCAACTTTAGCAGTCACATCATTGGCTTGAGCATTATGCTCTATCATGGCTGGGAAAATTTTTAAGATATTTGCCCGTATCTGTTCGTTATTAGAACGAATAGTTCCCACCATATTAACTTGTTCAGGAATTATATTTCCTGCTGTGCCACCCTGAATATTACCAATACTCACTACCCCCATACCTTGGGTGAGATCAGTCCTTCGGCTAATAAGGCTTTGTAAATTATTAATCATTTGTGCCGATGCATAAATTGGATCTCTACCTAACCAAGGAGTAGAGCCATGTACTTGCTTGCCGTTGACTTGAATACGTAAATGGTCTGCACTATTTAAAATAGCACCGTCTTTATAATAAAGATGTCCACTTTGCATACCAGATATGACATGTATGCCAAAAATGGCTTCAGGTTTATAGTCTCTAAATGCTCCATCTGCGATCATTTTTCTTGATCCGATTTGATCACCTTGCGTGAAATTGTCTATATCTGCTCCACCTTCTTCAGCGGGTTGAAAAACAAAGACAACGGTACCTGATATTTTATCTTTATTGGCAGCCAGAATTTTTGCAGCCCCTAATAACATTGCAGTGTGCGCATCATGTCCACAAGCATGCATTACATAGGTTTCTTTACCTTGGTAAATTGCTTTTTGTTTACTTGCAAATGGCACACCACTTTTTTCTTCCATAGGTAGTGCATCCATATCGGCTCTAAGCGCAATAATAGGGCCGGGTTTATTTCCTTTTAAAATACCTACAACCCCTGTTTTGGCATAACCCGTTTTGACTTGAATGCCATAAGACTTTAATTCTTTTTGAACAAGTGCAGATGTTTTAAATTCCATATTGCCAAGTTCAGGATTTTGATGAATATGTTGTCTTAACTGAATGACCTGATTTTCATTTTGTTGTGCAGCATCTTTGATCCAATCTGCTAGGCTCAGTTGACTCATTAAGGCGAATGGCAGAAGTAAAGCGGCTTTTTTGTACATGTCCTTATCCTAAAAATATTATTGTTCATAAGATTTAATATCTAGATTTCTTATAATTCAGTTTTTAAAAATATTAAAAAATCAATAAGGTATAAATAAAGACTTAAAAGGTATAGAGTAATTAACTTATTGATAAGACAATTTTTATTTGAGTTAAAAAGAATAGTTAAATTAAAAAAGGAAGAGAAAACTCTCTTCCTTTGCTTAGTTTTTAGGCTCAGGGGGCGTCATTCCAAACTGTAAATAAGATTGGTTGGTTGCTATACGACCTCGTGCGGTACGCATGACATAACCTTGTTGAATTAAATAAGGTTCAATCACGTCTTCAAGTGTGCCGCTGTCTTCAGCCATGGCAGCTGCAAGCGCTTCAACTCCAGCAGGACCGCCATCAAAACGCTCGAGTAACATGCTCAAATAACGACGGTCTAAGGTATCTAGACCAGCTTTATCAACATTGAGCATATCAAGCGCACGTTGTGCCATTTCATGAGTCACTTCACCCGTACCTTTTACTTGTGCATAGTCTCGAACACGTCGTAATAAACGGTTGGCAATACGCGGAGTACCGCGTGAGCGACGAGCTACTTCTTCTGCACCTTCAACTGTAATTGGTACATCCATGAGGTTTGCAGAACGTGACACGATATGAGTTAGGTCTTCTACAGAGTAAAACTCAAGACGCTGCACAATACCAAAACGGTCGCGTAGAGGTGAGGTGAGTAAGCCGGCACGTGTGGTGGCAGCAACGAGCGTAAAAGGTGGTAAATCTAGTTTAATTGAACGAGCAGCAGGGCCTTCACCAATCATGATATCGAGTTGGTAATCTTCCATTGCCGGATACAGAATTTCTTCAATCACTGGAGAAAGACGGTGAATTTCATCAATAAATAGAACATCGCCTTCTTCAAGGTTGGTGAGCATTGCAGCCAAATCACCCGCACGCTCTAAAACAGGTCCTGAAGTGGATTTGAGATTGCCACCCATTTCACGCGCAATAATATTGGCAAGCGTGGTTTTTCCTAAGCCAGGTGGACCGAAAATCAGTGTGTGATCGAGTGCTTCACCACGACCACGAGCCGCACCGATGAAAATTTCCATTTGCTCGCGTACAACTGGCTGTCCAATATAATCGGCAAGTGAAGTCGGTCGAATAGCCCGATCAAAATGATCTTCAGGTTTTTCTGTTCCACTGATTAGACGGTCTTGCATAAATGTATTTACTTCATCATTGATTTAAGAGCAGCACGAATAATATCGGCTGATTCAGTGTAATCGGCTTTAACCGCAGCTACAGCTTTTTGTGCTTCAAGTGGTTTATAACCTAAAGACTGTAATGCTGCTTCTGCTTCAGCAACAGGAGAGTTTGCAGCAAATTGAATTTGAGGCATGGTAGCCACAGTTGAAGTGCCTTGAGCCAAGGTTTTGAAACGGTCACGTAGTTCAATCATTAAACGTTCAGCCGTTTTTTTACCTACACCCGGAACTTTAACCAAAGTGTTTACATCGTCATGTTCAATTGTGTGTACTAGCAATTCAACACTTAAAGTAGAGAGAATACCTAATGCCATTTTCGGGCCAACACCATTTACTTTTAATAAGGTGCGGAAAATTGTTTTCTCTTGAGCATCACTAAAACCATAAAGCTGCTGAGCATCTTCGCGGACGACCAAATGCGTCCATAGCGTAACTTTCTGGCCTTTTTGTAATTGGCAAAATGTTGAAAGTGGCGTATCAATTTCATAGCCCACACCATTTACATTCAGTAAGACAGTTGGGGCTTCTAGGGCAAACACTTCGCCAATTAAACATCCGATCATAGCGTAATTTCACTTATTCATAACTGTAAATCTGGTCGTTCTAAATGTATTAAAACGACACCAGCTGTATTTCTTTCTATATTAAGGCAACTTAAAACAAGCCGATTTTATTACCTTGTAGCTCTTGCGCCAAGCTATAAGCCTGATGATCTGAAAACTTACTAATAATATCGAGTACCTGCATGATATTGTTGTAGTGGTTGTTGCTAAAGCGAGCACCGTATAAATGGAGAATAGACATTAAACGTTGCTCTTTAAAGCTTAAAGATTTATGCGGCATGGTTAATGGTACAAATGCATCAAGAATAGTTTGCAAACTTTGATGAGCAATAATTTCTAAACCAGACTTTTGTGGATGTTCAAATATTTTTTCACGAGCCAGATTTTTAGCTGTTTCAATACCTTTAGCAATATCTGGCGAGCAGTATTGTAAAAGGCTACCTTGAAGCTGACCCGTAATAATTTCATACTGATGCTTAGCAAAAGCTGTTGTGACTTCATCAACCAGACGCTTCATAACACGGCCACGTAATGCCGAAATTTTTTGTTGCCATGTACTGCTCGGCTGTGACAACTCTTCAGGTTGACCATAATCTGCAATTAAGTTCAGAAAAATCGGTTCAACTTCTTGATAGTGCAGCATATTTAAAATAATGCCATCTTCTAAGTCGATTAGGGCATAGCAAATATCATCTGCTGCTTCTAATAAATAGGTGAGTGGATGGCGGCAGTAGTGATATTCACCTAATTGAATGAGACCAAGCTGTTCAGCAATTTGTTTTAAAATTTCTTTTTCAGACTGATAACAACCAAATTTCGCCCGTTGGTGAGAGGGACGATCGCCTTGGGAAGCAATTGTTTTTGAAAGCCAAGGATATTTTAAATAAGCGCCTAAGGTCGCGTAAGTTAAACGCATTCCTCCATCATCTGGATGATAGTCAATACGGGTTAATAAGCGTAAACCTTGAGCATTGCCTTCAAACTGACGAACATCGGCTTCTTCTTCGGGAGTTAATTTTTTTAGAAAATCATTATGTGAGGCATCGTCAAACCATTCACGAATCGCATACTCGCCGGCATGACCAAAGGGTGGGTTGCCAATATCATGAGCAAGGCAGGCTGCTTGAATGATTGCACCGACATCGGCAGGAGAAATCCAAACGGGCAATTCATCTTTTATTTTTTCGGCTGCCAGCATGCCCATGGAACGGCCAATACAGGAAACCTCAAGGGAGTGAGTTAAACGGGTATGGATACCGTCATGCTGTGCTAAAGGGTGAACTTGGGTCTTACGGTTTAACTGACGAAAACTTTGTGAAAATATAATGCGGTCATAATCTTTATGAAATGGGCTACGAGCCAGCTCTGTACTGCTTTTTTTGCTACCTAAACGAACCGCAGAAAGCAGTTCTAACCAACGCATTTGTTCCATTTATCATTATTCAAAACTATAAAGCCTGATCATGCCAAAAAAAACTTAAAAGCACTAGCGTGGTGCGACATAGTTTGTCTTAGTTCAGGTTTTATTATGTTATTGAATAAACATGAAACAATTTATTTTGAGTGAGAATGATTAAAAAAATGATTTTGAACAAAAAACACGTCACTTCTTGCAGAATTAGGTTACAGAATACTGATTCTACATCTAGCTGATTTTAGCAAGACACAGTAGAATATGCGCTCTCTCTAAAGTCACATTGCGGTAAGGTTCACAAGACCTGCCCGTGGAGCCAAAATCAACATGTTTATCGTGGCCGGTGCAGCAGCACATTCTTCTTTTAAGAAAGCTCAACTATTAACACGTTTATCGTCAATTAGTTCTGTTCAATCTTTTGACAGCCAATGGGTCTATTTGTTTGATCAAGCGCTCAACGAGCAGCAACATCAATCTGCTTTGCAATTATTAAATGACGGTGAGTCTTTTGAACTTCGTCAACCTGCAAGTGATGAGATTCAGATTTTAGTGACACCACGTGTGGGTACTATTTCACCTTGGTCTTCTAAAGCAACTGATATCTTCAAGAACTGTAATACACCAGTTCACCGTTTAGAACGTGGTCTTTTATTTACGTTAAAAGGTGTTTCTGAAATTGCTAATGAAGTAAAACAAGTACTTCATGACCGTATGACTGAAACTGTTTTTGCACAAATTGAAGATGCAAAAGCACTATTTTCAGAAACAGCACCAAAACCTTTAAATTCAATTGATATTTTAGGTCAAGGTAAAGAAGCATTAGTAAAAGCCAACAACGAATTTGGTTTTGCTTTATCTGAACAAGAAATTGATTATTTAACAGAAGCATTTACTCGACTTGGTCGTAACCCAAATGACATCGAGTTAATGATGTTTGCACAAGCAAACTCTGAACATTGTCGTCATAAAATCTTCGGTTCTGAATGGACAATTGATGGTGAAAAACAACCATTATCATTGTTCCAAATGATTAAAAACACCTATAAAGAATCTCCAACTGACGTGTTATCAGCATATAAAGATAACGCTTCTGTAATTGTTGGTTATGACACGATGCGTTTTTATCCGAAAGCAGATGAAAACGGTCATTTTGTTTACAAATATAAGAGCCAAGCTGCTCATATTTTAATGAAGGTGGAAACGCACAACCACCCAACAGCAATTTCTCCATTTGCTGGTGCAGCAACAGGTTCAGGCGGTGAAATCCGTGATGAAGGTGCAACTGGTCGTGGTGGTAAACCAAAAGCGGGTTTAACAGGCTTTACAGTTTCTAACTTAAATATTCCTGGTTTTGAACAACCTTGGGAAGAAAACTACGGTAAACCTTCACGTATGGCATCGCCATTACAAATTATGATTGAAGGTCCATTAGGTGGCGCGGCATTTAACAACGAATTCGGTCGTCCTGCATTAAATGGTTATTTCCGTACTTTCGAACAAAATGTAAATGGTGAAGTGAAGGGCTTCCATAAGCCAATCATGATTGCTGGTGGTTACGGTAACATCCGTCCTGACCATGTAGAAAAAGATGCGATTCAACCGGGTGATCTGCTCATTGTATTGGGTGGTCCTGCGATGTTAATTGGTCTTGGTGGTGGTGCAGCCTCTTCTGTAGATAGCGGCACAATGGGGGAAAGCCTTGATTTCGCATCTGTACAACGTGAAAACCCAGAAATGGAACGCCGTTGTCAGGAAGTGATTGATACATGCTGGCGTTTAGAAGACTTCAACCCAATCGTATCTATTCATGACGTAGGTGCTGGTGGTTTATCAAATGCAATGCCTGAGCTTGTAAACGACCACGAGTTAGGTGCAGTTCTTAACCTTCGTAAGATTCCTTCATTAGAGCCGGGCATGAGCCCAATGGAAATCTGGTCAAATGAAGCACAAGAGCGTTATGTTCTTGCAATTCGTCCAGAGTCTTTAGAACAGTTCGAATCAATCTGTGCTCGTGAACGTTGTCCGTTTGCCGTGTTAGGTGAAGCAACTGAAGCTCGTCACTTAACTGTTGAAGATCCATTGTTCCAAAACAACGCAGTTGATATCCCAATGCAAGTGATGCTTGGTGGTACACCGCGTATGCAACGTTCTTATGAAACAATTGAACGTAAAGGTAACGAATTTGACGCTTCAAAAGTTGATTTGAAAGATGCTATTTTCCGTGTATTGAAAAATCCTACAGTTGCATCTAAGTCATTCTTGATCACCATTGGTGACCGTTCAATTACAGGTATGGTTGCACGTGACCAAATGGTTGGTCGTTGGCAGATTCCTGTTGCAGATGCAGCAGTAACGACTACAAGCCTACAAGGCTTCACTGGTGAAGCAATGGCAATGGGGGAGCGTCCGCCAGTTGCATTGTTGAATCCAGCAGCGTCTGCTCGTTTGGCAGTTGCTGAAGCAATTACCAATATTGCATGTGCAAACATTGAACAAATTAGCGATATCAAACTTTCAGCAAACTGGATGGCTGCTGCTGGTCAAAAAGGTGAAGACCAAGCATTGTTTGAAGGTGTGAAAGCGATTGGTATGGAAATGTGTCCTGCTTTAGGAATTGCGATTCCTGTAGGTAAAGACTCACTTTCAATGCGTACCACTTGGAATGATAACGGTGAAGATAAAGCTGTAACCTCTCCAATGACTGGTGTAATTACTGCATTTGCTCCAGTAGCTGATGTTCGTAAGACTTTAACGCCTGAACTTAAGAATTTAGAAGATTCAGTACTTGTACGTATTGATTTATCTAAAGGTCAGTTCCGTTTAGGTGGTTCGATTCTTGCTCAAGTATATAAAGCAATTGGTTCAATCACTCCAGACGTTGATAGTTTTGATGATTTCAAAGCGTTCTTTGCTTTAATTCAAGACTGGAATAACCGTGGCTTGATTCAAGCTTACCACGACATCGGTGATGGTGGTTTACTTGCAACTGTAGCTGAAATGATGTTTGCTTCACGTTTAGGTGTAGCATTAGAGAACCAAACTACTGCGGGCTTATTTGCAGAAGAAATTGGTGCAGTAGTTCAAATCAAAGCAGTTGATTGGGAAGCTTTACAAGCAGAAGTTGCTGCTTCTAGCTTAAAAGATGCAATTGCTGTAGTTGGTCGTGTAAATAACACCGATCAATTATCTGTAAATGGCTTAACACTAGAGCGTGCAGAGTTACAACAAGCTTGGTCTGAAGTATCTCATCAGATCCAACGTTTACGTGATAACGTAGAAACTGCTGACCAAGAATTTGCTTTAATTACTGATAAATCACATCAAGGCTTAATTGCTAAACCAACATTTGACTTGAATGAACCTATTGAAGCACCGTTCATTAACACACGTCGTCCGAATATGGCAATCTTGCGTGAGCAAGGCGTAAATGGTCATATTGAGATGGCGGCAGCCTTTGACAAGGTTGGTTTCAATACCGTTGACGTGCACATGAGTGATTTACTTGCTGGTCGTGTAAGCCTAAGTGATTTCGAAGGCTTGGTAACTTGTGGTGGTTTCTCTTACGGTGACGTAATGGGTGCTGGCGGTGGCTGGGCAAAATCAGTTCTGTTTAATGCAAAATTACGTGATCAATTCGAGCAATTCTTCCACCGTGAAGGTACGTTTAGCTTAGGTATCTGTAATGGTTGCCAAATGTTGTCACAATTAGCACCGCTTATTCCGGGTGCTGAACACTGGCCACGTTTCCATCGTAATATGTCAGAAGTTTTTGAAGCGCGTAGCGTAAACGTTCGTGTTGAAAAATCTGTTTCTGTATTACTAGATGGTATGGAAGGTTCGATTTTACCGATTGCTGTAGCACATGGTGAAGGTCGTGCAGTTGCTAGCGAAGCTGATATTGCAAGCTTAAATGCAGCGAATCAAGTTGCATTGCGTTATGTTGATAGTCACGGTAACCCGACTCAACATTATCCATTGAACCCGAACGGTTCGCCGGAAGCGATTACTGGTGTAACATCTAAAGACGGTCGTGCAACGATTATGATGCCGCACCCAGAGCGTACCTTCCGTGCAATTCAACACTCTTGGAGTCCAGAAGAGTGGACTGAAGACGGTGCATGGTTACGTATGTTCCGTAATGCACGTAAGTTTATTGGATAATATAAAAATTGAAATAAGCCACCGTCAGGTGGCTTATTTGTATGTAGTACAATGTGAATAAAATAAATAGTAGAGAAGAAAAATGAATTCAAAAATCCATTTCCGTGAGTTTGCACTTCTGATGGCATTACTCATGTCTATTGTTTCTTTTTCGATAGATGCAGTTTTACCTGCCTTAGGTGAGATTGGACGAGTTTTTGAATTAAAGAATAATAATCAGACTCAATGGGTCATCATTGGTATTTTTTCCGGTATGACAATAGGTCAGCTTATAGCGGGACCGCTATCCGATGCAATCGGCCGTAAGCGCATTTTATTTACCGGTATCATCATTTACTTTTTGGGAAGTTTATTGTGCTTTACCACACAAAGTTTTGAATGGTTTTTAGTAGGACGCTTCATTCAAGGTATTGGGGTTTCTGGGCCTTATGTTGCTTCTATTTCAATTGTTAGAGATAAATACAGCGGTGCTCAAATGGCCCGTATCATGTCTTTAATCATGATGGTCTTTATGGTTGCACCTGCGATTGCACCAAGTCTGGGGCAGCTTATTATTCATTTCTTTGGTTGGCGTGATATTTTTGTTTTATACATGGCGTATGCACTAGTCGTTGGGGCATGGGTCGCTCTACGATTAGAAGAGACACTAATTCCTGAAAACCGTTTACCTATGCGTTTACAAGCATTTCAAGAGGGCTTTAAAGAAGTAGTGAGTAATAAAACCACCATGAGCTATTTGCTATGTGCAGGCTTTTGTTTTGGTGGATTTATTGGTTATTTGGGAACTTCTCAACAAATTTTTATGCAGCAATTTGGTAAAACTGGGCAAGAATTTAGTGCTTATTTTGCTGTGCTTGCTGGTGTAATGGGCATTGCTTCATTTACCAATTCTAAAATTGTCATGAAATTTGGTATGCGTCCAATCTGTATTTATGGATTTCTCGGTCTTTGCTTAATTTCAATTATTTTCTTAGGGATTCAACTTATAGGTGTGACTGTAGCATTTTGGATGTTTATGCTTTATGCCTGCATTCTGTTCTTATTATTTGGAACTCTATTTGGTAATTTAAATGCGATTGCAATGGAGCCAATGGGGCATGTTGCCGGCATGGCATCGGCTATTATTGGTGCAGCGTCCTCCGTTTTGTCACTTATTCTTGCCTCTATTATTGGGCAATTATATAACGGCACATTAATTCCAATGACTTGCGGTTTTGTCATTTTATGTGGTTTAGCATTTATGATGACCGTATATGAGAAGAGGCAGTTAAAGATTGTAGATAATGCAAATCTTTGATTAATTATGATAAAAGTTTTATTTCTATATTATTGTCTTTAGATAAATGAAGAAAAGATTATTAGATACCGCAACTGTATTACTAGATAAGTTTGTTAATCGTTATCATGATTGTGAGGGGTTTTGGGAAATCGATGTTTTGTATACATATTGTTTGTCACTAGGTGAGTTTACCTTAACATTTGATCTATTAAATCGTAACTCTTTCATAAATGATGAATTTTAAAGAAAGTAAATAATAAATTTTCGAGCTATCTAGATGATTATTTAGCAATTCATAAGAAAAAAAGAGAGGATTTAATTGAGGCTGTCATAAAAATTGCATTTGATAAAGATTATAAAATATCAGCAGATATTTTATATGGTGATTATTTCCAAGTTAGAGTAATTCTTGTTGATTCATATATAAGAACTTTTTTCTAGATACAATGATGGGTATTGTGTGGCTCATACTCATTGGATAAAGCAAAGAAACTATATAGATTCATTACCAATAGAAGATCATCCACTCATAGGGAATTATAATTTCTCATTAAATTTATCTCCAAAATCTTTAGAGATTACAGATGTATTATTTAATATTCCTAAAGTTCTATAATCCATCAGCTCGTGGTGATAGCCAATCTTTATACTTATTTATTAACTCATTCCTCTTGGCGTCATTAAAGATAATAAAATCAATGCCCCCATCATATGGAGCAATAATTATATTTTGCTCAAAAGAAATCATAAAGGCTCGAACCTCATCGTCGGCGATCTTTTTTAATAAATCATTGTGTTCATTTTTTTTCCAAATTTCATTGATGGAATACGGTCTATAGAAATGATCTTCTTCGTCATCATCATAATATTCGGGATTAGCTTGTGTTAGATTTATTTCTTTTTCTGGATGAAATTCGTATTTGAGCCTCAAAGTTGGATCATATATTTTATTATTATCGCTTTGACTGAAATAATGACCGGTAACAATAAAAATAGAAGCATTAGAATCGAAACAGTCATCAATAATTTGATTATGACGATTTAATAATAATTCATATTCTGCAGGTGTATCTGCATATCTTTTTGATTCTGGAAGGCTATGAATTCGGAACCAAAATTGTGAAAAATATTGTCGAAAACAATGTGAAATTGGAAGTTTATTAGGATAAAAAAACTTCCATTGATTTATGAATGAATTAGTCATTTTTCTTTTGGCCTAAATATTTATTAACATGTTATTTGATAAGTTACACAAAAAACAATTTAATAAGAAAAATATTTCGATGGGTAAGGTAAATTTATATTAAATTATACTTTAAGGAAGTTGGTTCAATTTTTGCTTTCTCTGTAACAACGATAAAAATCGGAGATCAAAATGATGAAAAACAAAAATCATATGGGAACAATGTCTACAAAGGACAGAGGCTGGCGCTTATTTGGCTTAGCACTTGCTATTCAAATTCTTTTTATTGGAGCAAATTATTTGGCACTGATGAGCTGACTTTGATTTAGAAGCTTTTTTAACGGTATGATTTAAAGCAAGTTTACTAGTTTTGAGTCATTCTATTCATGTTAAAGCTGATTTATTACGTACCTGAGTCACATCTTGAGTCGACTAAAGAGTCTATATTTGCGGCTGGAGCAGGGGGGATAGGGAACTATGAACAATGTGCTTGGCAAGTTAAAGGAATAGGGCAATTCAAGCCAGTTAAAGGAGCTGATCCTTATATTGGAGAGCTAGGTGAACTTGAGCAAGTTGACGAATGGCGTGTTGAAACGATTGTGCTTGAAGAAAAGGCAAATGCAGTGGCAAAAGCATTAAAGGCAAGCCATCCTTACGAAGAGCCTGCCTTTGAGTTTATTCAAATCATAGAAGTTGATTTTTAATTAAACTGTGAAAAGTCTGGTTTACGTTTTTGCATAAATGCCTGCACAGCTTCTAGCATTTCTGGTGATTGAACGCGTTGCATAAAGATTTCTGCTTCATGGTCAATACATTCAATAATCTGATCTAAATCATGTTTCATTAATGCTTTGGTTTGTTTTAATGAAGCAAGTGGTAAAGCTGTTAAGTGTTGAGCAGTTGCCTGAGCAATTGAATAAGCATCTTCAACGATTTCATTCACTAAGCCAGCTTGTAGAGCAGTTTCTGCATTGAACTTTTTCGCAGTAAACAGTAGTTCAGCTGCTTTGTGATAACCGGCTTGTTTAACTAATAATTGACTTGCACCACCTTCAGGAGAAAGCCCAAGGCTAACAAAAGGAATTTGGAAGAGGGCCGTATTGTCGGCAAAAACGAGGTCTGCCTGTAATAAAATCGTAACGCCAATACCAATTGCAACGCCTTTTACTGCAATAATAAGCGGCTTTGATAATCTGGCAGCAGATTTAAGGAGTACAAATGGAGGAACTTGACCTGCAGGGCCAGCATTCGGACTTTGTACAAAACCCATGAAGTCTTTCATGTCATTACCAGCGGTAAAGTCATGTTCGGCACCACGTAGAACGACTACTCGTACATCTTTATTTCGGTCAGCTTCATCAAGTGCTTTGGCAATCCATAAATAAAGTTCGCCATATAATGCATTTTTTGCTTCTGGGCGATTTATGGCTAAGGTGAGTACGCCACCTTCTAAATTTGCTTGTAAATGTTGATGAGGTTGTTGAATACAGCTAAGTGTCATCGTACTATCCTTGCTTTAAACCACGTTGTTGATTTTTAGGTTCTCATTATGGCGCATATTTTTTGTAATAAGCGTAACTGGTGAGTTCATAAAAAGTGAAAAACTCATTATGTATACATTTGATTATCTCGTTTTTATAGGTCGTTTTCAGCCATTTCACTTGGCACATATGCAAACGATCGAAATCGCGCTACAACAAAGCCGTTATGTGATTTTGGCATTAGGTTCCGCCCAAATGGAACGTAATATTAAAAATCCGTTTCTCGCGATTGAACGAGAGCAAATGATTTTATCTAATTTTTCATTAGATGAGCAAAAGCGTATTCAATTTGTGCATGTTGTTGATGTTTATAATGATGAGAAGTGGGTAAAACAAGTCAAATCACTGGTAAATGGCGTGATAGAGCCGAACTCGAAAGTTGGTTTAATTGGTCACTTTAAAGATGAATCATCTTATTATTTAAGATTATTTCCCGAATGGGTAATGGTGGAGCTGGATAGTTTAAAAGACTCTATTTCAGCAACACCAATGCGTGAGGCGTATTATCGTGGTGAAATCCAAACGGAATTTTTTCCTGTTGGAACTATTCAATTTTTAGATGAATTTAAAAAAACACGTACTTACCAAAAACTTCAACAACGTTTTGAGCAAGATGACCGCTCTAACTTAGATGAAATTGAGTAATTAAATATAGATTAAGCATCTGCCCAAAAGATAATTCGGTTGGAAAAAGGATCGGTAATACTGAGTTCTAGCGTTTCCCAATCTGTTTTTTCAACCTGAGGTTTAGAAAATTTATAATCTTTTTGACTGAGTTCACTATGTAACTCATAAATATGTTCCCAATAAATACGGATTGCGCTGTGCGGACTTGCATCTCCAAAATGTTCAGATAAATGAATGATGCAATCATCTTTTGAAATCTGTAAATACAGCGGAAAGTTATCTTCAAACTGGTGTTGCCAGTCGAGCTGAAAGCCTAAAAACTCAAGGTAAAATGATTGAGCTAAATCAACATCAAAAATTCTTAAAATTGGTGTAATAGAACCTGATTGCATCATTTTTCCTTTTAACGTGTACCAAATTGTTGAGTCCAATAGCTCTTTTGTTTACCTGTTTTGTCAGAAGCACAAGCAATTGCGTAAGTTGTGAATTTTGGATTCATTAAATTGCTACAGTGTAGGGGACTCGATAGCCATTTAGACATTACCTCATTTAAAGTTTTCTGCCCGCTCGCGACATTTTCACCGTTGGCGTTACTAAGCGTATTGTAAAGTTTTAATCGTGACTTTAAATCGAGGCCAGTCGAGCCAACATGCCCAAGAAAGTTATGTGCCGCCATATCTTCACTATGAGAAAGTGCGCCTTTATATAAATTATTATTCCAACTCAGCGGCGTGGTTGCGGAAAAATACTGCGGACCACATTGGCGTGATTGCTGGCGTATTTGATTGATTGTACTAAGAATAGCTTTTTGGTAGGCATGGTTTTGTAAATCTTGGCAGCTTATTTCTATAGATGATTTTTGAACTTGTGGTGTAGAAGAGCTCAGTGTAGGAGGTGTACTTGATGAGTTAACTGAGCACGCAGCAGTAATAAGGCTACAAGGCAATAAAGTACAAACTTTTAGTAGATTCATAGCTATGCCATTATTCGAATTATTTTAACATTTTTATCATACGCCAAATTAAAATGACTGAGCAATTTATGTGCGTGTAAAAAAGCGAGTATTCAACTCGCTTTTTTGTTGCTCAAGCTTATTAAGCCGTTTGTAATGCTTTTAAGTCTTCTAAAACTTGTTCTGCATGGCCAGCAGCTTTTACTTTACGGTAGCTTTTAACTAAAGTTTTGTTATGGAAAATAAAAGTAGAGCGCTCGATACCCATTACTTTTTTTCCATACATATTCTTTTCTTTAATGACATCAAAGTGATTACAAAGCACTTCTTCTCTATCACTAATTAAATCAATAGTTAGAGCCTGTTTTTCTGTAAAGTTTTGGTGGGCTTTTACTGAGTCACGTGATACTCCAAAAATACGAGTACCCAAAGCATCAAACTGATCTTTTAAACAAGAAAAACCGACAGCTTGTGTGGTGCAACCAGGAGTTGAGTCTTTAGGGTAGAAGTAAATAATCAGCCATTCATTATCGATTTCAGCCAAATTCACTTCGCCGTGTGTAGTTGGGAAAACCTGATTTGGCAGTTGAATATTTTCAGACATTTCTTATCCTTTAAAAGTTAAATTCGATCTAATTCAAGTGGTAGAAAAGCATATTCTTCATGATAAACAATATCGAGTTTTCTTACAGGAATAGCTTTGTTAAAAATTGGGCCGTCAATGACAGTGGTATGGAATTCGCCGCCCTCACCACATGGATCAATTCCGCGGTTTTCAAGTTCCTGTATATACTCTAGCGATAACACTTGACCTAAATCTTCTACCTTCATCCCGAGTTTAAGGTTTACGGTCACAATGATGCTCTGAAATCCAAGTTGAATAAACTCTTCAACAACTTCACGGTGAGGACGTAGCCAAAGTGGCATGCCTAGTTTAAGTCCAACCATTTGAGTGACGCGATCATGCCAACAGCCATGTTCAGGCATATCTAAGTCACCTGTAACCAGTACTTCTGCACCTTTTTGTTTAGCTTCATTCAATAAGTTAATGAATTTACTTTCATAGTCATTCCAGCTAGATGAAGCCATAAACACGGGTAAGCCAATTGCTTTCGCTTGTGCTTGAATAATATCAAGTGGCATAGCATGGGAACGGGAGCGTTGGCCATGTTCTTCCAGCATAACGATTAAACCAATTACATTACCAGTTCGCATTGCATCATACAGTGCAAGAGAACTGTCTTTACCTCCACTAAAGGAGACAATTGACTGTCTGTGATGTGCGTTGGTTTTCCATTGTTCTTGCATGATTTATTTCGAATGATGAGGTCAGTGTCATTTTAACAGAGCTATAAAAAAAGCCTGCATAAATGCAGGCTTAATTTGGAGCAACAAAAGCTTATTTTTTAGGAGCTTGTTGTTGAGCTGCTTTCATCGCTTCTTCAGTTAATTTTTCAAGCTTAGTTGTTAACTGAGGACCGAAACATGCTTTAAGATCACGGTTTTGTTGTTGTACAAAAGCTAAAGAGCTTGGGCTTTTCTTCGCATTGATTGCGCTCTGGATTTCCCATTTTTGTGCTTCAGTCACTTTACCTTGTGCTTCCACTTGGCAGCTACAGAATTTGCTAACTTCAGCTGAGCTTAATTTACCGCCTTTTGCAGTTTGGTCTTTACAAACGTTGATTAATGCACCTTTAACGTTAGTGCTTTTATATGCTGCTTGAACTGGGTTATCAGCTGCATGAACTGACCCAGCCATAAGTGCAGCTGCTGAGAATAAAGATGAAAGAATAAGATTTGATTTTAACAACTTCATAAATTTTACCTACTTATTGCGGTATATAGCGTGTTGGATCGGTAACACCAGCATCGATAAAGCCTTCTTTACGCAAACGGCAACTGTCACACTTGCCACACGCACGTCCTTGAGCATCTGCTTGATAGCAAGATACCGTTTGACTATAGTCTACGCCATGTTCAATCCCTAAACGTATAATATTCGCTTTGGATAAATGTAACAGGGGTGTTTCAAATTTAAGTGGTTTTCCTTCAACGCCAGCTTTGGTTGCTAAACGAGCCATATTGGCAAAAGCATCAATAAATTCTGGGCGACAATCAGGATATCCTGAATAATCAACAGCATTGATACCAATAACAATCGCTTCAGCATTGAAAACTTCTGCTGCTGCTAAGGCATAAGAGAGGAAAATTGTGTTACGTGCTGGTACATAAGTTACAGGAATGCCTTCTTGTAATTGTTCTGGTACAGCAATGTTATGGTCTGTAAGTGCAGATCCACCTAAATTGGCTAAATCGATATTAATAACACGATGTTCAACGCCTGCGCGCTGCGCTAATGCTTTTGCTGCATCAAGTTCAGTGGTTGAGCGTTGACCATACATAAAACTAATAGCGATACATTCATAGCGCGCTTGTGCCCAAGCTAGGCAAGTGGTTGAGTCTAAGCCGCCTGAAAGTAAAACAATGGCACGAGGGCGCATATTTTTCTCCATATTCGGAATGATTTGTTTTATTGAATGACTAACGACCTGATTCATCGTTCCAGAGCAGTTTATGTAACTGTAGCTGGAAACGAACAGGCAGTTTATCGTCCAGTATCCACTGTGCCAGATCACGTGCTAAACGTGGTAGGCCAACAGCACCTTTTTCAACTGCAAAGGCAGGGGAGAACCAAACGGTGCTGACTTTGGTCTGCAGTTGATATTGTTCAACTTGTTGTTTTGACCACTCATAGTCTTCACGATTACAGATCACAAATTTGATTTGGTCATGTGAAGTTAGGTAGTCAAGATTACTGATGAGATTACGATGTTCTTCACCAGAAGTTGGTGTTTTTAAATCGAGAACTTTAGAAACACGTGGGTCTACTTTTGACACATCGAGCGCGCCACTGGTTTCCAAAGAAACGTCAAAACCCGCATCGCATAAACGTTGTAATAAAATTAAGCAATTTGGCTGTGCTAGAGGTTCGCCACCAGTCACACAAATATAAGGCGTTTGATATTTTTCAGCCGTTTCAATAATGTGCTCTAGTGATAAACGTTCACCTCCTTCAAAAGAATAGGTGGTATCACAATAACTACAACGTAAAGGGCAGCCCGTTAAGCGAATAAATACAGTCGGTAGACCAGAGGCATTTGCTTCACCCTGCAACGAGTAAAAAATCTCGGTAATGCGTAAACCAGACGCAGGGTCAGAGACAGGAATTGCAGAGGAACGTAAGGAAGCCATTCTAGAAATACCACACTATATAAAAAATAAAATCTCTACGATCAGTGTTGACCGTAGAGATGCTTGATCAAACTGAAATTAGTCAGCGCGTAACAAATCGTTCAAACTTGTTTTTGCACGTGTTTGCGCATCAACTTTTTTCACGATAATTGCAGCATATAAGCTGTATTTACCGTCAGCAGACGGGATGTTACCTGGTACAACAACTGAACCAGCAGGAACGCGGCCATAATGGATTTCGCCAGTTTCACGGTCATAAATTTTGGTTGATTGACCAATGAAAACGCCCATTGAAATGACTGAACCTTCTTCAACAATAACGCCTTCAACGATTTCAGAACGCGCACCGATAAAGCAGTTGTCTTCAATAATGGTTGGGTTAGCTTGTAATGGCTCTAAAACACCACCGATACCAACACCACCAGACAAGTGAACGTTTTTACCGATTTGAGCACATGAACCTACAGTTGCCCATGTATCAACCATTGTACCTTCATCTACATAAGCACCAATGTTGACATAAGATGGCATTAACACCACATTTTTAGCTTGGAAGCTACCACGACGAGCAACAGCAGGAGGTACAACACGAACACCAGCAGCTTTAAATTGCTCTTCAGTCCAACCAGAGAATTTAGTTTCAACTTTGTCGTAGAAACGAAGATCACATGACTCGATCGGTTTATTGTCATTTAGTTTAAATGATAATAAAACAGCTTTTTTTAACCATTGATGAACAACCCATTCACCATTGATTTTCTCTGCAACACGAAGTGTACCGTTATCTAATCCAGCAATTGCTTCTTCAACAGCTTGGCGAATTTCGCTTGAGCAATCTGCTGCAGTAAAGTTTGCGCGGTCTTCAAATGCTTGCTCAATGATCGTAGAAAGCTGAGACATGATCTTCCTTCCATAAAAAATTTTAAAGATTTTACACTAATTTGTGACAAGAATCTTTGAAAAAACGTGTTACGTTTAAAGTGAGAGTTAAAGTGGAAAAGCTTATTAGATAATCAAGTGTTTTTTACACAAAAATGATTTGAAAATAAAAATTTAACTCAATTTGTATCAAAAAATAACAGAAATCTAGCAGTTTTTGTATAAAAAAGAATCTATGCTCTTGAATATAATTTTTGTCACAAGCTGAATAAATTAAAAACAGAGCCTTTTCTTGAGGAGAAAACGATGAAAGTATTACGTGTTTTAGTGACAACTACAGCTTTACTTGCTGCTGGTGCTGCAATGGCAGATGAAGCTGTTGTTCATGACAGTTATGCATTCGATAAAAACCAATTAATTCCAGTAGGTGCTCGTGCTGAGGTAGGTACTACAGGTTACGGTGGCGCTTTATTATGGCAAGCAAATCCATATGTAGGTTTAGCATTGGGTTATAACGGTGGTGATATTTCTTGGTCTGATGATGTAAAAGTCAACGGTTCAACATATGACCTAGATATGGATAATAACAACGTTTATTTAAATGCTGAAATTCATCCATGGGGTGCAAGTACTAACCGTTGGGCTCAAGGTGTATACGTAGCTGCGGGTGCAGCATATCTTGATAATGACTATGACCTAAATCGTAATGTTGATGCTACACGTTCATTCCGCGTAAATAACCAAGACTTTATTGCGGGTGCTGATGGTGTGAAAATTAACGGTAAAATGTCATATAAAAATGATATTGCTCCTTACTTAGGTTTTGGTTTCGCGCCTAAAATTAATAAAAACTGGGGTGTATTCGGTGAGGTAGGTGCTTACTACACTGGTAACCCAACTGTAAAACTAGTTTCATCTGGTTCAGCAATTACAGGTGGCAGTCAGTCTCTTGAAGAAGCAGTGAATGCTGAAGCTCGTAAGATTGCTAACGATGACAAATACAAATGGTTACCAGTTGGTAAAGTTGGTGTGAACTTCTTCTGGTAATAATATTCTATAAAAAAACGAGCCTCGGCTCGTTTTTTTATAGATAAAAATAAAAGAGCTAAAAAGCTCTTTTATTTTTTGCAGTTCTTATTCATCTGGATAAGCAATTTTCTTCAACGCTTTAATGTCAGCATCAGGTGAGCATAAAGAAATAAACTCATAACCGTAACCGCGTAATAAGTGACCTTTGCGAACAGCAATCCATGTAGTATTAACACCAAAGATATCAGTTTTAATTTGCTTTAAACGATAGTCACGTTCCGCATCATAGGCAACATCGTTGACAATTCCGACGCCCATACCAAGTTCAACATAAGTTTTAATAACATCGGCATCAAGCGCAGACATTACGATATCTGCATCAATTTGAGCATCTTCAAATGCTTTATCAATTTTAGAGCGGCCTGTAAAACCACCGTGATAAGTAATCAATGGATATTCAGATAAAGCATCAAGATCGATTTTATCGAGCTTTGCAAGTGGATGATCTTGCGGAGTAATAATACTGTGCTGCCACTGATAGTATGGAATACTTGCTAAGTTTTCTTCAGTTGTTAAAGACTCTGTCGCAATACCAATATCGGCTTCGCCTTGTAAAAGCATTTCTGCAATTTCGACAGGACTGGCTTGTTGCAAAATCAAATGGACTTTAGGGAACAGCTTTTTAAATTGATTGACAATTGGTGGTAGCACATAACGTGCTTGAGTATGCGTTGTCGCAATTGTTAAAGTACCTTCGTCCACTTTATTAAAGTCATCAGCAAGACGTTTAATATTTTCTGCATCTACAAGCATACGCTCCACAATGCTAAGTAGCGATTGGCCTGGTTCAGTTAAACCAAGTAAACGTTTACCTTTACGAACGAAAAGTTGTACACCTAACTCATCTTCTAAATCTTTAATATGTTTACTTACACCTGATTGAGAGGTATATAACGCGGCAGATGCTTCCGTTAAATTAAAGTTTTGGCGTACTGTTTCTCGGATAATTCTTAATTGTTGAAAGTTCATTTACACTTTTCCTCGAAAGAGGTGAGGAACGGCTTTAAATTCCGCGAGATGGCTCCTCACCAAATAATTCCTTAAGCAACTTGATCTGCAAATAGGTGAAGTTGAGATGCACTCACCCAAACAGTTTGATTCGGTTTAAATGCATGTTGTTTTGCAGCTTCACTGCTCAAAGCAATCTCAATTAAACGTCCATTACGATCTTGTAATTCCGCCACTACTTTTCCAGCAATCCAGACTTCACGTACAAAAGTTGCTTCAATTGTATTTGCTTGTGGTTGCGAATGAATATGTAACTCATCCGGACGGGCAAAAGCAATCACTTTTCCTTGCGGTGCCTGAACTGTAGTCGGTAATTCGATACGATCATTGCCAATACGGATAATACCGCCAGCATGTTCGCCTTCAAAACGGTTTGCTTGACCTAAGAAATCAAATACGAATGGTGTGGCAGGGTTTTCGTAAACTTCACGCGGCGAACCAATTTGTTCGACGTTACCTTTATTCATCACAATAATTTGATCAGCTACCTCAAGTGCTTCTTCTTGATCATGGGTTACGAAAATTGAAGTGATATGTAATTCGTCATGCAAGTTACGTAACCAGCGGCGTAGTTCTTTACGGACTTTGGCATCAAGTGCGCCAAATGGTTCATCAAGCAATAGCACACGAGGCTCTACAGCGAGTGCTCGCGCTAAGGCAATACGTTGACGTTGACCACCAGAAAGCTGAGCAGGGTAGCGGTCTGCTAAAAAGCCCAGTTGAACTAGGTCAAGCAGACGAGTAACACGTTTTTTAATCTCAGCTTCCGAAGGACGTGTCGCACGAGGGCGAACACGTAAACCAAAAGCAATATTGTCAAATACAGTCATATGACGGAATAAAGCATAGTGCTGAAATACAAAGCCAACTTGACGTTCGCGAACATGGACATTGGTTGCATCTTCGCCTTCAAGTAACACTTGACCGCCATCGGCTGACTCTAAACCAGCAATAATACGCAGTAGTGTGGTTTTACCGCAGCCAGATGGTCCGAGTAGCGCAACCAGTTCGCCCTCTGGAAAATCTAGGGAAATATTTTTAAGCGCATGGAATGCACCAAAGTGTTTTTCAATATTCTTAACTTGAATACTCATGATTTCATTCCTTACGAATCAGTTGAATGCGGTTCTGGTTTGTCTTGATGCAGTTCTAACCAAGTTTTCAATACCAGTGTTAATAAGGCTAAGAAAGCAAGTAATGAGGACACGGCAAAGGCTGCACTAAAGGTGTACTCGTTATATAAAATTTCAACATGAAGTGGCAGGGTATTGGTTTCACCACGGATGTGGCCAGAAACTACCGATACTGCACCGAACTCACCCATTGCACGCGCGTTACATAAAATCACGCCGTAAATTAAACCCCACTTAATGTTAGGCAGAGTGACTTTCCAAAAGGTTTGCCAGCCTGAGGCACCAAGTACAATCGCGGCTTCTTCTTCTTCTGTTCCTTGAGCTTCCATGAGTGGAATTAATTCACGTGCAACAAAGGGAACGGTAATAAAGATGGTCGCTAAAACAATTCCGGGCACCGCATATAAAATCTTAATGTCATGGTCCATTAACCAGCCGCCTAACCAACCTTGAGCACCAAAAATCAGTACAATCATTAAACCTGCAATAACAGGTGAAACTGAAAAAGGCATATCAATAATAGTGGTTAAAATCGCTTTGCCTTTAAACTGGAACTTGGAAACAGCCCATGCAGCGGCAACACCAAATATCACGTTAATCGGTACGGCAATCGCTGCGGTGAGTAATGTTAATTTCACCGCTGACAACGTATCTGGATCAATTAAAGCCTGAACATAGACTTCAAGGCCTTGTTTAAACGCTTCAACAAAAACCAGAATAAGAGGCAGCATGAGGCAACTAAGAAAGAAAATCAGTGCAACTGTAATCAGCGTATAACGAACCCAAGTCGGTTCACGAGTTGCATCACGAGACTGTAGCTTCAAAGCAAGTGCATTGCTGTCGGTATGTAGGTTCATGTGATATTTCTCCCAGTACGACGGTTTGCCCATGCTTGAAGTAAGTTAATGACAAATAAAATAATGAAAGAGAGAACTAACATAACCGCAGCAATAGTCGTTGCACCTGCATAGTCATATTCTTCAAGACGAGAAATGATCATGAGCGGGGCAATTTCTGTTTTAAACGGCTGGTTACCTGCGATGAAAATTACAGAACCATATTCACCCACGCCACGGGCAAATGCTAAAGCAAAGCCTGTAAATAGTGCAGGTAGTAATATTGGTAAAATAATTTTAGTAATGGTCTGCCAGCGATTTGCCCCAAGTGCAGAAGCAGCCTCTTCAAGCTCAGTTTCGATATCGCTTAGTACGGGTTGAACAGTCCGAACAATAAAAGGAATACCAATAAATACTAAAGCTAGCGTAATCCCGATAGGTGTATAAGCAACATGAATACCGAGTGGTTCTAAATATTGACCAATCCAGCCAGTAGGTGCATAAAGCGAAGTAAGCGCAATACCTGCAACTGCTGTTGGAAGTGCAAAAGGTAAGTCTACTAAAGCATCAACCAGACGTTTTCCGGGAAAGTTATAACGGACAAGGCACCAAGCTAAAAGTAGTCCGAAAACAACATTAATAAACGCCGCAATTAAAGCTGAACTAAAGCTGAGTTGAAGTGATTTTAAAATACGTTCAGAGGTTAAAATTTCCCATAGTCCGTCCCATCCGATTCCAAATGATTTGATAAAGACTGCGGCTAATGGAATAAGCACAATAAAAGAAACGTAGGCGAGGGTGAAGCCCAATGATAGACCAAACCCAGGCAGCACTCGGGATCGCTGCGACATGATATTTCCTCAAAGAGAAAAGCCTGCTGAAACCAGTAAGCGAATAAATAAAGATAAACGGCGCGGTATAAAGCTGGGTATTAAGCAAATTTCAAAGAGAAATGTGTCTTTACCGGATCAATAGATGAGTGGCTACACATCGAGTCTTCAGGAAGTAGATAGTTCAGTAAGTCAGGGAATGGGCCAAAACCAGAAGCAACATTAATATGACCGACTTGCCCAAGATTAATTGGGTTTAATTGCCAAGCTTTAGCAAGTTGTAAAGCATCAAAAAAATCTAACCAAGGATCATTTTCACTAATCAGTAGTGTTGTAGGCACATTAATTTTTAACTGATGAAAATAATCTTTGTAGTCAGTCAAGCTATGGCGGGCAAAGCCTGCTTCACCAAAACGTGCTGGATTTGCAGGAGCAACCAAAATTAGTTTTTTAACTTGAACTTGTAACTCAGGGTGCTCAGCCAAAGCAGCAACACTTGTTAAGCAACCGAAACTATGCGCAACAATTTGTACTGGTGCTTGTACTGCTTGAACTGTTTTAACGAATTGCTCAATCCATTCACTTAATACGGGTCTATCCCAGTTTTTTTGCTCAACACGAGAACTAGACACGAGTTGACGCTGCAACCAAGATTGCCAATGTTGATGTTCACTTCCACCTACACCTGGAACAATTACAGAGTGAGTCATGTCTGTTCTCCTTATCGTTAGTACAAAGAATTACTTCTCTGCACTATTGATTTTCACGATTTGATCGAAAACACCACCATTATCAAAGTGTTGTTTTTGCACTTTTGTCCAACCACCAAACTCTTTATCAATTGTTACGAGTTTCAATGGTTTAAATACATTGCTGTATTTTTTGAGTACGGCTGCATTACGAGGGCGGTAGAAGTTACGTGCTGCAATTTCTTGGCCAGCAGGTGAGTACAAGTAGTTGAGGTAACCTTTCGCGATGGTGAGGTTGCCTTTTTTAGCAGCGTTTTTCTCAACAACAGCAACTGGTGGTTCAGCTAAAATCGAAAGAGACGGGGTAATAATTTCAAATTTGCCCGGTTGTTCGCGAACAGCTAAGTGAGCTTCATTTTCCCAAGCAAGTAATACGTCACCAATGCCACGTTCAGCAAAAGTCGTGGTTGCACCGCGTGCACCCGAATCTAGAACTTTAGTGTGCTTATAAATTTGGCGGACATACTCTTGTGCTTTCGCATCGTTACCACCTGGTTGATGTTTTGCCCAAGCCCAAGCTGCAAGGTAGTTCCAGCGAGCACCGCCAGAAGTTTTCGGGTTTGGTGTAATAATTTCTACACCTGGTTTGATTAAGTCACCCCAGTCTTTAATTTGTTTAGGGTTACCCTTACGTACCAAAAACACGATTGTTGATGTGTATGGAGTAGAGTTTTGTGGCAATTTCTTCTGCCAATCAGTTGGAAGTAATTTTGCTTTTTCAGCAATTTCGTCAATATCAGCTGCAAGTGCTAATGTCACAACGTCAGCATTTAAGCCATCAATTACTGCACGAGCCTGTTTACCAGAACCGCCGTGTGATTGCTTAAACTGAATATCTTGACCAGTACGCTGCTTCCAGTAAGTACCAAACTGTTTATTAAAGTCTGTATATAACTCACGAGTAGGATCGTAAGAAACGTTTAAAAACTCTTGCGCTGCAAATGATGAAACAGAAAGAAGCGCAGCAATAACCCCAACTTTTAATTGAGAAAAACGCATGAGATAACCCCTCAAAAATACGAAATGTTCAAAACATGAACGCAGAATAGCGCTAGTCTTTATTCTAAAAAAATAATAAAAAACGAATTTAATATGAAAAAAATAGAAATAATAAAAATGGATAAACTATTCTTAAATCTTGATATATAACAAGTTTCAAAAGTATAAACTAAATCGGTATAATTTTTAAAAATCAGTCGTTTATTAATTAAATGAATGGTGTTGTATTGTTGAGTGGTTTTTAAATAAAGGACGGATTAAACATGTGGTGTTTTAAAAATGGACAACCTGTTGAAACCATTCCGTTACTGGACCGAGCATTTCATTATGGAGATGGTTGCTTTAGCACAATTCGTGTTTTTCAGAATGAGATAGAGCTTAAAGCTCGTCACTGGGAACGTCTAAAACTTGCTTGTCAAAAACTAGCTTTAATTGCAAATTTTGAATTAATTGAACAGAGTTTGCAGCATTTATACCAACAAAACCTTGTACTCAACGGTACTTTAAAAATTGTGATTAGCCGCGGTGAAGGTGACCGTGGTTATAGTTTGCCAAAGCATGAAGCAGATATTTATATCTGGTTTTATCCAAAAGCACTGGAGCAATTCCAACCCGACTTTATACAGTGCGGGGTTTTAAATCAGGCCTTGGGTTTAACCATGCCGAGTCTAGTTGGACTTAAATCTTTAAACCGTCTGGAACAGGTACTGCTAAAAAAAGAAGCAGATCAACAAGGATGGTCAGAAGCATTAGTATCTGATGTACAAGGTTATATTGTTGAAGGGGTAAGCAGTAATTGTTTTATTCGTTTAAATGATAGATGGATTACACCGGAACTTCGCTATAATGGCGTCCACGGTGTGATGCGTGCAGAAATTTTGGCACGTATGCAGCACCATGGAATTGCCTGCGAAGTCAGAATAATTGAATTAGATGAAGTGCCACAAATACAGAGTCTATTCTTTTGTAATGCTTTACATCCAATGCGAGTGGTTACTCAAATCGGTGAACAAACTCTAGATTCACAGGCGTGCCTAAATTTATTTCATAATCTTAACTTGAATCAGATTCATTAATATGCCGAAGCCACCTGTGAACGCGAAAGCAAAAAATGCTAAAAAAAAGGGCAAGAAAACAGCATCTCATTTTCCTAAAAAGTTGGTGCTGATTGGCTTTTTTATCGTTTTAATTTCTATTTTTGCTATTTTGTGGTCAAGTTTATTTAAAGCTTATCCTGTTGAAGGGAAAAAGCAGATGCTATCGATCACATCAGGTGAGACCTATTCTGGTTTTATTGATCGTTTAGCCAAAGAAAATAAAATCCATTTCCCAATTGTACTTAAGCTTTATCAAAAGTTTATGATTCATGACAGCATGAAAGCTGGTGTGTATGAAATCGAACAGGGAATGAGCGTAAGACAAGTATTGGAGATGTTGTCTAATGCTGATAATGCTCAGATGAACCGTATTTTAGTGATTGAAGGTACGACTTTTAAACAGCTTATTACTGCACTCAAAAATGATAAAAATGTAAAAAATACAATACTCGATTTACCAGATGACCAGCTTATGAAGGCTTTAGGTATTCCTTATCATCATCCGGAAGGTTTATTTGCGCCTAACACTTATTTCTTCGCAAAGGGTGAGACTGACAAAAAAATCCTCACCGATTTATATCATCATCAAATGAAAGCTTTAGATACTGCTTGGGCAAATCGCGCACCAAACTTACCCTATAAAGATAAGTATGAAGCTTTAATTATGGCTTCGATTGTTGAAAAAGAAACAAGTATAGATAGTGAGCTTGAGCAAGTATCTGGTGTATTTGTACGCCGTTTGAAAATTGGTATGCGTTTACAAACTGACCCAACCGTGATTTATGGAATGGGTGATAACTATAAGGGTAAGATCAGTCGCGAAGACTTACGTACACCAACCGCATATAATACCTATACAATTAATGGCTTACCGCCAACACCAATTGCTTTGCCAAGTCAAAAAGCAATTGAAGCAGCACTACATCCAGATGACTCAAATAATATTTATTTTGTGGCAACTGGTAATGGTGGTCATAAATTTACAGCAGATTTACAGGCTCATAATCAAGCGGTGCAAGAGTACTTATCCGTGTTGAGATCGAAGAAATAAGGAAAAAAGATGTTTATTAGCTTTGAAGGCACGGAAGGGGTAGGTAAAACTACACTCATTCGAAAAATTCATCAGCATTTTGAAGAGCAAGGTAAAGAAGTTGTTTTAACTCGAGAGCCGGGTGGAACACCGCTTGCAGAACAAATACGTTCGATGCTTTTAGCGGTAAATCATGATGAAAATATGAGTCATGATACTGAGCTACTCTTAATTTATGCGGCACGTGCTCAACACTTACAACAAGTGATTTTGCCGGCTTTAGCCTCTAACAAAATTGTTTTAAGTGATCGCTTCACAGATGCAAGCTTTGCTTACCAATGTTCTGGTCGTGGTTTAAGCCAAGATAAATTACAGCTTTTAAATCAGAATTTTGTTTCACGTATGCCAGAGGTGACTTTCTGGTTAGATGCACCGATTGAACTCGGTATGAATCGTGCACGTGAGCGTGGAGCTTTAGACCGTTTCGAGCAAGAAAAGTTAAGCTTCTTTACTAAAGTTCGCGAAGGTTATGAGACTTTATGGAAATCTGAACCAGAACGTATTAAACGTTTAGATGCTACGCAAAGTCCTGAACAGGTATTTGAGCAAGCCTTACAATACTTAGGATAAATAATAAAAGCCACTCTCAGTTCTGTGGGAGTGGTTAAAAATGACGACAAATCTGCTTAAAAAGATCATAGAACATATTGAACAGTATTTTATGCTATTTTGAATACTGTTCTAAAATTGAAGAAAAATAAGGATGAAAAGTTCAAAAGAAGAAATCATAGCGTTTCTTGAAAAGGAATTTCCCCCAAGTCTTGAACATTGCACGATTGAATCAGTTACGCCTAGATCTGCTGTCGTTTATTATCATGTAGATCAAAGACATCAACGCCCAGGCGGTACCATATCTGGTCCAACCATGATGACTTTGGCAGATTTTGCTTTGTATATTGCAATACTCGGTGAAATTGGAATTGTGGGTTTGGCGGTAACGACGAATTTTAATATTAATTTTCTAAGAAAACCCGCAGGTGATAAAGACTTACGTAGTGAATGTAAGCTTATGAAAGTAGGAAAAAGCTTAGTCGTGGGTGAGGTCTGGATTTATTCAGTTGGATTAGATGAACCAGTAGCGCATGTGACCGCGACTTATTCAATTCCACCAAGACCACAAATATAAAACTAAATAAAAAGCACAGCCAGAGCTGTGCTTTTTTGTAGAAAAATAGCCTAAATGTCGGTATTAACCAATGGCTGCTCTACTGCAAAGTTTGGAGGCGTTAGAACTGTCTTACGAATCTCACTCGAAGTTTCCGGATAATCTAGAGTGTAATGTAGGCCACGCGATTCTTTACGTTGCATGGCACAGCGAACGATCATTTCGGAAACAAGTACAAGATTACGCAGTTCAATTAGGTTTTTGCTGACACGGTAGTCTTGATAATATTCAGTGATTTCACGCTTTAACATCTCAATACGGTGTAAAGCACGTTCTAAACGTTTTGTGGTTCTGACAATACCAACATAGTTCCACATGGTTGAACGTAACTCATCCCAGTTTTGTAAAATAACCACATCTTCATCTGGGTTGGTTACTTGTGAATCATCCCAAGTTGGTACTTCTGGTAATTTGAAGTTTTCATCAAATTTATTTTCGATGTCTTTTGCTGCACTCATACCGTAAACAAAGCACTCAAGTAACGAGTTACTTGCCATACGGTTTGCGCCATGTAACCCTGTATAAGAGGTTTCACCAATTGCATATAGACCTTCAATATCGGTCTGACTATTTGAGTCAACTACAACACCACCACATGTATAGTGAGCTGCGGGTACCACAGGAATCATGTCTTTAGTGATGTCGATACCTAGCTCAAGCAATCGTGCATAGAGTGTAGGGAAGTGCTCTTTAATAAACTCAGGTGATTTGTGGGTAATATCTAACCATACATGACGAATACCGAGACGCTTGATTTCGTGGTCAATGGTACGTGCCACAATATCGCGAGGAGCCAACTCTGCACGATCATCGAAACGTAGCATAAAACGTTCGCCGTCTGGCAGGCGTAAATAAGCACCTTCACCACGCATCGCTTCAGTAATTAAGAAAGAACGTGCTTGCGGATGATATAGGCAGGTTGGATGAAACTGGTTAAATTCCATATTGGCTACACGGCAACCTGCGCGGTAAGCCATAGCAATACCATCACCTGTAGCAATATCTGGATTAGATGTATAAAGATAAGCTTTCATCGCACCACCGCAAGCAAGTGCGGTAAATGGAGCAAGGAAAGTATGAACTTTTTCTGTTTTTTCATCTAATGCATACAAACCAATAGCACGATTCGCTTGATCTATATGACCCAACTTATGCGACGTAATTAAATCAATCGCAATGTAATTTTCAAAAATTGTAATATTCTTGCGTTCTTTCGCTCGTTCAACCAATGTAGTTGAAATAGCTTTGCCTGTTGCATCAGCAGAATGGATAATACGGCGCTGTGAGTGACCACCTTCACGTGTTAAATGAAGCTGTTCATCTTCATCTAAGGTGAACTGCACGCCTTGCTTTAAAAGAAAATCAACAGAAGGACGACCACCTTCTACAGTATGCTGTACTGCATCTATTTCACATAAATGAGCACCTGCAATCATAGTGTCATTAATATGTTGTTGAATAGAGTCAGTTTCATCAAGAACTGCAGCAATACCACCTTGTGCATAGAAGGTACTTGCTTCAGTTAAAGCAGCTTTGGCTAAAACTGCAATATTAAAATGACTTGGTAACGATAAAGCTAAGCTTAAACCAGCACCGCCACTGCCCACAATAATCACGTCAAAGTGGTGAATTGTCTGTTGATTAGGCATGTCCATTCGCATCAATTTAAAACGTCCGCTAATGACACCCCTTTTTACCTAAAAAGGCAAGAGCTTAAGCGCTCTAAGTCACAGAAAAATTGCAATTAGCTTAAAAAATTGCAATGTGTAAAATAAACGTGATGAGGATGCCTTACAAATAAACATATTGTTACGCACAATTCCAAAGCGTTGTGATACAACAGTTTTATTCTTATTCTCGTAGACCAATTGTGGGTGAGCACCGAATGAAATCTCGCTATTTACAACAAGGAATGTATGCAGCGGTATTTACAGTTGCTGCTGTTCAAGCAAACGCTGCTGTTGATTTTTCAAACCTCGTTGAACAAGTTAGTCCGGCTGTGGTGAGTGTAAACGTTGTAAAAAAAATGACGCAGGATGAACTGTTACAGCAGCAAGTTCCTGAAATTTTAAAACGTTTCTTTGGTAATCAGGTCATCATTCCACAGCAACAAGGTCCTCAAGAAAAAACCGCATACGGTAGTGCATTCTTTATTAGTAAAGATGGTTACTTACTTACAAACCATCATGTGATTGAAAATGCTTCCCGCATCAGTATTACTTTAAATGACCGTCGTGAGATTGATGCAACTGTTGTTGGTAGTGATGAACGTACCGATGTTGCCTTATTAAAAGTGAATGGAAATAATTATCCTGCTTTAAAAGTAGGAAATGTTGACCGTTTACGAGTGGGAGAGCCTGTTTTAGCGATTGGTTCGCCATTTGGTTTTGACTACTCTGCTTCAGCAGGTATTGTTAGCGCTAAATCACGTAACATGAGCGGTGAAACCTCTGTACCATTTATTCAAACAGATGTAGCTTTAAACCCTGGTAACTCAGGCGGTCCATTGTTTAATCAAAATGGTGAAGTTGTCGGGGTGAACTCACGTATCTTTAGTGGTACTGGCGGTTATATGGGCTTGTCTTTCTCTATTCCAATCGATGTAGCGATGGATGTAGCTGAACAGCTTAAAACAAAAGGCAAAGTTACTCGTTCATACCTAGGCGTTATGATGCAAGATATTGACCGTAACCTTGCCGATGCTTACAAACTGCCTAAACCAGAAGGTGCTCTTATCACACAAGTTACGCCAAATTCACCTGCTCAAAAAGCAGGACTTAGAGCTGGCGATGTGATTTTAAAACTTAATGGTGCTTCTGTACTTCGTACAAGTGATTTGCTCTATGCCTTAAACAAAGTACAGCCAAACCAAACAGTTCAGTTTGAAGTATTACGCGATGATAAAACTCGTAATATTTCGGCAACTCTGGCAACTGCACCAGATGAAACACCTGCTACAGGTACTCAGGCTTCTACTTCTAAAGGTCCAGTATTAGGCATGAGTATTCGTGATTTGGCTGAACCAGAGAAAAATGCGTTAAGCGTGAAAGGTGGTATTTATGTTCAAGATGTTCGCCGTGGTGGGCTAGCATCATTGTCAAATATCATTCCTGGTGATGTAATTGTTCAGGTTAATAATACTCAAATTTTGAATAGCCAAGATTTTGCTAAAGTTGTTTCTAACTTACAAAAAAATACGGTTGCTCGGGTTGGGATTATTCGTCAAGGCCAACGTGCAATGCTTGGTTTACGCATCCAGTAAAATGATTTAAAAAAGAACCACCCTGAAAATGGGTGGTTTTTTATTATTTGTATTCGGCATAATGTGATCTAGCTAATTTGAATGTAGCTTTAGATTTAATGATTAAAGTGGGTGTTTTGTGAGCAGTATATTCGATTTACATATTCAGGTTCAGCCACAGCATATTGATGCTTTGGGCCATGTTAACAATGTAATGTATGTCCAATGGATGCAAGATGTTGCTGCTGCTCATGTTGAAACATTAGGAGTAGGCGTAACCAAATATCTTGAGCTTAAACATGCAATGGTTGCTGTTGAGCATCATGTACAATACCGTAAAGCTGCGTTTGAAGGCGAAGAAATCGTACTACGGACATGGCTCGATGATATCAATGCACTTTATTCATTTCGTCAGTATGTTTTTTTTCGCCCTTCTGATCAGGCTGTCTTATTTGTTGGGAATACCAAGTGGGCATGTATTGAAATTGAATCTGGCCGACCAAAACGTATGTCACCGACTTTTACACAAGCCTATAAGCCACTTGACTCAAGTATAAATCCTTTAGATTTTACTATTTCGTATGCTCGCTAGTTGGAAGTATTACATGTGTTTTGAATTGTCATTTTTTAGAACATAAGTACAAAGCTCATGATTATTTTGGATACTTTAAAATATCCATCTGCTATAATCTCTCGCAATTTGTTAAACCGCTTTGGCTATGTATTAAATCAAGCTACATAGCACTTTATATTTTCTCAAGGTAGCCCATGGCGCAAGCTAAAAAATCAGTTGATATCAAAAATATCCGAAATTTCTCGATTATCGCTCATATCGATCATGGTAAGTCTACTTTGGCTGACCGTTTTATTCAGATGTGCGGTGGCTTACAAGATCGTGAGATGCAAGCTCAGGTCTTGGACTCAATGGAGCTTGAGCGCGAACGTGGGATTACCATTAAAGCAGCGTCTGTGACATTGTATTACACCCATCCAAATGGGCAAGAATATCAGCTTAACTTTATTGATACCCCGGGGCACGTTGACTTCTCGTATGAAGTATCGCGTTCATTAGCAGCGTGTGAAGGCGCGTTATTGGTCGTAGATGCGGCGCAAGGCGTAGAAGCTCAATCAGTTGCAAACTGTTATACCGCGATTGAACAAGGCCTCGAAGTTCTTCCTATTTTAAATAAGATTGATTTACCGCAGGCTGAACCTGAACGTGTAATTCATGAAATTGAAGAAATTATCGGGATTGAAGCGACGGATGCGCCAACTTGTTCAGCAAAAACAGGTTTGGGCGTTGAAGGTGTATTAGAACGTTTAGTCGATGTTATTCCAGCGCCAGAAGGTGATCGTGAAGCTCCACTTCAAGCGTTAATCATCGATTCATGGTTTGATAATTACTTAGGTGTAGTCTCTCTTGTCCGCATTAAAGAAGGTCGTATCCGTAAGGGCGATAAAATGTTGGTTAAGTCGACAGGACAAACTCATCCGGTAACTTCTGTAGGTGTATTTAACCCTAAACATACTGAAACCGATATTCTTGAAGCTGGCGAAGTAGGATTTGTTATTGCTGGTATTAAAGACATTTTTGGTGCACCAGTAGGTGATACTATTACGCTTGCGTCTACACCAGATGTTGCAACTTTACCTGGTTTTAAAAAGGTTAAACCACAGGTTTATGCGGGTCTTTTCCCAATCGATTCAAGCGACTTTGAACCATTCCGCGAAGCATTACAGAAATTACAAATTAACGATTCTGCTTTGTTCTTTGAACCTGAAAGTTCAGATGCACTTGGTTTCGGTTTCCGCTGTGGTTTCTTAGGCATGTTGCATATGGAAATCGTACAAGAGCGTTTAGAGCGTGAGTATGATCTCGATTTGATTAGCTCTGCACCAACAGTAGTCTATGAAGCCGTTACCAAAAAAGGCGATACGATCTATATCGACAGTCCGTCTAAAATGCCTGATGGTTCAGTTGTTGAAGATTTACGTGAGCCAATTGCTGAGTGTCATATTCTTGTGCCGCAAGAATACTTAGGTAATGTCATGACCTTATGTATTGAGCGTCGTGGTGTACAAAAAGACATGAAATTCTTAGGTAATCAAGTTTCGATTACATTTGAAATTCCAATGGCTGAAGTTGTGATGGATTTCTTTGACAAGCTTAAATCATGTTCACGTGGTTTTGCATCGCTAGACTATAACTTCGTACGTTTCGAAAGTTCATCTTTAGTTAAGGTTGATGTATTAATTAATAGTGAAAAGGTTGATGCCTTGGCTATGATTTGTCACCGTAATGATGCTCGCCATCGTGGTATTGCTTTAGTTGAAAAAATGAAAGATTTGATTCCACGTCAAATGTTTGATGTTGCAATTCAGGCTGCTATTGGTGCTCAAATTATTGCTCGTTCGACTGTTAAGGCGATGCGTAAAAACGTTCTAGCAAAATGTTATGGCGGTGACGTGTCTCGTAAGAAGAAATTACTTTCTAAACAAAAAGAAGGTAAGAAACGTATGAAACAAGTGGGTAGTGTAGAAATTCCACAAGAAGCGTTCTTAGCTGTTTTGAAAGTAGAAAGATAAAAGAAAGGGCTGGGATGAACTTATATTCCCCCAGCCATAAAGCAAGCAGCTAGGCTGCGAGTGAGGTCATGTGGATTTTGATTTTAATTTAATTCTTGTTCCAGTTACGCTGATTTTATTTGCAGTGTGGTTGCTAGATAAGCTTGTTTTTAAACAGCGTGCAAATAAAGGGCGAGAGAACGAAAATTTTGTTATTACATGGGCCTATGACTTTTGGCCAGTTTTAGCTGTTGTGCTTGTACTTCGCTCATTTCTTTATGAACCATTTAATATTCCATCAGACTCTATGGTTCCAACTTTAGAGACTGGCGATTTTATCTTAGTTAATAAATTCGACTATGGTGTGCGTTTACCTATCGTAAATAAAAAAGTCATTGATGTAGGTGAGCCGAAACGTGGTGATGTCATCGTATTCCGTTACCCACCTCAACCAACCATTAGTTATATTAAGCGTGTAATTGGTTTACCAGGTGACCATATTGTTTACGATCATGGTCAATTGATTATTAATGGTCAGAAAATTCCTAAAGTACCAACACAATTTAGTCGTGAAAAAGATGCTTTAGATACACCAACGTCTATTTATCATAAAGAAACAATTGGTGATCATACCTTTACGATGCGTGAACTCGAAGGTGTAAACGTTGCGCGTCAGGCACCATTTATCAACTATGTTGATAATGGCAAATATTCAAACCAAGACGGTTTATATTGGGAAGTAACTGTTCCGAAAGGACATTACTTTGCAATGGGGGACAACCGTGATCAAAGTGCTGACAGTCGTTTCTGGGGGTTCGTTCCTGAAGAAAATTTAACAGGCCGAGCTTTCTATGTCTGGATGCACAAAGAACCTGGTTTCCACCTGCCAAGCTTTAACCGAAATGGAAAAATAGATTAAAAACAACCATTAGGAAAAACAAAAATGCGTAAGGCACAACAGGGTACTTCGTATTTAGCAATTTTATTTGGGGTGGTTATATTTGCAATTGCGGCGAAAGCCGTACTTGCAGTTTGGCCAGCATATTGGGATGATCGTGTGATTAATAATCAGATTACAGAGCTCATGCAACAAAGCTCAGCTGATATCACACCCCAAAAGTTTATGACACAGATGGACCAACGGCTGGAAATGAACAATATTCGTGATCTCCATTTTAAGGAAATTGCTGAAGTGTTTAACGAGTCTGGTCTAATCGTCAAAAAGAAATATGAAGTAAGAAAACCTTTCTTACTAAATATTGATTTAGTTTTAACATTTGAGAAAAGTTTTGACAAAACATCAGTTCAAACTAAGTGATCCTCGCTTACTCAGTCGAATCGGTTATCAATTTAAGCAGCCCGAATTGCTACAGTTAGCTTTGACTCATCGTTCGGTGAGTCATAAGTATAACTATGAACGTCTGGAGTTTTTAGGCGATTCGTTGTTGGGGATGATCATTGCTAATTATTTATATCATGCCTATCCACATGAAAATGAGGGGCGTTTAACACGTATGCGTGCGACTTTAGTTCGCCAAGAAGCATTAGGTAAAATTGCAACCGATTTGCAACTTAGTCGGTGTTTAATATTAAGCACAGGCGAGTTGAAATCTGGTGGTCATCATCGTGAGTCAATATTAGCGGATACGGTAGAGGCGATTATTGGTGCAATTTATCTTGATAGTAGTGATCTGAACCTACTCAAAGATATTGTGTTAAAATGGTATGTACCTTATTTAGATCATATTGAGCCAACAGATCAACTCAAAGATCCAAAATCACGTTTACAAGAGTATCTACAAGCACGTAAAAAACCTCTCCCTGTTTACGAGGTTGTAGATATTCAGGGTGATGCACCTCATCAACACTTTAAAGTCGAATGTTTGGTAGATGGTTTACCAAAGATTTATGGTGAGGGGTCAAGTCGTCGTTTTGCCGAGCAGGCAGCAGCGGCGGAAATTTTAAAGTTATTGGAGCAATAACCTGCATGTCGATGCATTCTGATCAAATCAATCCAGATTCAAATGAAAACCAAGATCCAAACAATCTGATTGATCAATTTTTTAGTTCCAAAGGCGTTACAATTCCTTCGGATTTTAAGAGCGGATTTGTGGCGATTGTAGGACGTCCAAATGTGGGTAAATCTACCCTCATGAACCATTTATTGGGTCAAAAACTCTCAATTACTTCACGTAAACCTCAAACGACTCGCCATAAAATTATTGGTATTGATTCGCGTGAAAAGATGCAAGCGGTTTATGTAGATACACCGGGAATGCATAAGAAAGAAGTACGTGCGATCAATAAAATGATGAACCGCGCTGCTCATTCTGCATTACGTGATGTTAACTTGGTTTTATTTGTTATCGATGCGTATAAGTGGACTCAAAATGACGATTTAGTGCTTGAGAAACTCAAGAACGCTGAAATGCCAGTTATTTTGGTCATTAATAAAGCTGATACTTTTGAAGATAAAAGAGAGATTCTTCCTTTAATTCAAGAGCGTACCAAGCTTATGAATTTTGCTGAGATTGTTCCTGTTTCTGCTCTTCGTGGAGCAAACTTGGAACATTTAAGTGAAACGATTGAAAAATATCTTCCTTATCAGCCGCCACTGTATTCATTTGATCAAATTACGGACCGTTCAGAACGCTTTTTAGCAAGTGAAATCATCCGTGAAAAAATTATGCGTCAGTTGGGTGAAGAGTTACCATATGATTTAACAGTACAGATTGAATCTTTTAAAACAGAAGAGGCAACTGTTAATGAGAAAAATGGTCGATTAAAACCAGCTTGTACCTATATTGATGCAACAATTTTTGTCGATCGTCCTGGCCAAAAAGCGATTGTGATTGGTGAAAAAGGTGCCAAGCTTAAAACGATTGGTATGGATGCTCGCAAAGACATGGAAAAAATGTTCGAACAAAAGATCATGCTTACCTTATGGGTTAAGGTTAAAGGCGGTTGGTCTGATGATGAACGTGCTTTGAAAAGTTTAGGATATAGCGATATCTAACAAGCAGGGAATACTGGTATGAAAACAATTACATCAATATTGGCTATTATTGGGTGTACATTGATGTTACAAGGTTGTGTATATAAGCTTGTAACCGTACCAGTAGGTATTGCTTATAAAACAACTAAAGGTGTGGTGAAGGGTACAGCTGCTGTTGTAGGAGCTGTAATTCCTGATGGTGATGATGACGATAAAAAAGAAAAAGAATCTAAGGAATAGTTTCTTTTTATGATGCGCAATGAAGTCCTACATGGATATATGATTCACCATCGTAAATATCGTGAAAAAAGCCATATTGTGCATCTCTTCACTCAGGAATACGGGCGGGTCGATGGCATTTTAAGACAGACTCCGCCTCCCCAATATCAACCAATTCGGTTGCAAGCTACAGGTAAAAGTGAACTCAAAAATTTTACGAAGCTGGAAATATTAAATCAGCCGGTTTTCTTTTTTGGTGATGCTTTTTTTGCTGGCTTTTACTTAAATGAAATTGTTCTAAGACTTTGTCCGCTAGAAGAACCAATGCCACAAACTTTTGAACAATATCAATTAACTTTGCTTCAGTTACAACAATTATCTTTTCACGAAAATCCCGATCTTTTTCTCAGACAGATCTTAAGGCAGTTCGAACATATTTTACTTCCAGAGTTGGGCTATGCGATTGATTTTTCAGTTGATAGCTCACAAAAAGAAATTTTGCCAAATCAGTTTTATCAATTTCAAGTGACTGAAGGCTTTGCTCCCGTTGTCCAGGCAAGCCGCTCATCTTTGTCGGGAAAAGCAATTTTATCTATGCTGGATTATGAGCAAGGGCAGGATTTTTCTCACGAACAATTGCAATTATTAGGTAAACTATACCGTCAAATGATTACATCGCTTTTAGGTGATCGTCCCCTAAAAAGTCGACAATTGTGGATTCAAAATACTCAAACTCAATCGTAATTAGGATTTATTTATGGCTGCATTGCTTGGTGTAAACATAGACCATGTTGCTACTCTAAGACAGGCGCGCGGTACTACTTACCCAGACCCTGTAGAAGCTGCTCTTATTTGTGAACAAGCTGGTGCAGAGGGGATTACTTTGCATCTTCGTGAAGACCGCCGCCATATTCAAGATGATGATGTGCGTCGCATGCGCCCATTGTTAAAAACACGTATGAATCTAGAGTTGGCCGTTACTGATGAAATGGTTGAGTTTGCCAAAGAAATTAAACCACAGCACGTGTGTTTCGTTCCTGAAAAACGTCAGGAAGTAACAACTGAAGGTGGTTTAGATGTAGTAACTAACTTTGAAAAAGTTAAGGCTGCAACCCAGGCTTTAGCTGCTTTGGGATGTGACGTATCATTATTTATTGATGCGGATTTTGCTCAAATTGATGCGGCAGTTGCATGTGGCGCACCTACGATTGAGTTGCACACAGGTGCATATGCCGATGCAGCAACAGAACAAGAACAACAAGAAGAGCTGGCTCGTATTGTAAAAGGTGTTGAATATGCCGCTTCAAAAGGTTTGGTTGTAAATGCAGGACATGGTCTTAACCTAAAAAATATTGCACCAATTGCAGCAATTCCACAAATCCATGAATTAAATATTGGTCATTCAATTATTGCAGATAGTGTTTTTGTAGGTCTGGCACAGGCTGTTAAAGATATGAAAAAAGCGATTCAGGCAGCAGGATAAGTAGTAATGTCGAGTATCAATTACGATGAATTAATGCAGCCTGTGTTGGCATTTTTGGGGTGTCAAACTCCAAATGAATGGTTAGATGAGGCCGTTAATAATTTAGACATCTTGATGCAAGATCATGCCAATTGTGAGAAAAAAGCAGCCGGTACGGCAATGAACTTGATGTTCCGCTATAGTTTTTTTACAGATCTACAAGTCAAACTTGCTCAACTTGTACGTGAAGAAATGCTTCACTATGAACAAGTTCTCGAGTTTATGACGAAACGTGGCCAAGAGTGGAAAGGTTTAAGCGCAGGACGATATGCAGGTGGCTTACGAAAAGAAATACGTACCTATGAGCCAGAAGCTTTAATTGACGTACTGGTTATTGGAGCCTTTGTAGAAGCACGTTCGTGTGAGCGTTTTTATGCACTTGCCCCGCGTGTAGATGACGAACTTGGACGTTATTATCGTTATCTGCTGAAGTCGGAATCTCGTCATTTTGAAGACTATTTAGCACTAGCGCTTGATGTCGCAAAAACTGCCAAAATGAAAGATCCTGAAGAAGATATTCAGCAGCGTATTGAACATATCCGTGAGGTTGAAAAGAACCTGATTTTGACTCCGGATGATACTTTCCGCTTTCATAGTGGTATTCCTGCATAGTCTTGGGTGCCTCAAATAAAAAAGTTTACCTTTCATGGTGAACTTTTTTTATTAGGTGAACTTCATCCTTTGTCAGCAGACATGTCCTGCTTTTAGTTCTTTAATGCATATAATTATTTAATAAATATATTTTTTATAGATTTTAATTTCTCATAAAATTTTTAAAAAAACTTTTATTTTTTTAGGCTAATAATAAATATTATGTAAATATAAAGGCTGATATGTTCATCATGAGTTCAACTGAAATAGTTGATTATTTCTAAGGATATAAGAATGTTAGCATTAGTTACAGGCGCATCGGCAGGGTTTGGTTATAGCATTTCAAAAAAATTGATTGAGTTGGGCTATAAAGTTATTGGTTGCGGAAGACGGGCAGAAAAACTAGAAGAATTAAAACAAGAACTTGGTGAGAAATTCTACCCACTCGTGTTTGATATGACAGATACAGTAGAAAATATAAATAAGTTATTTAAAGAATTACCAAATGAATTTCAAATCGATCAAATTGACTTACTGGTCAATAATGCAGGCTTGGCATTGGGTCTAGAGCCAGCAGATAAAGCTGAATTAGATGATTGGTACACGATGATTGATACCAATGTTAAGGGGCTTGTTACTGTTACCCGACTAATTTTACCAAGTATGGTGCAGAAGAAATCGGGTCTAATTATTAATATGGGGTCAATTGCAGGTACATATCCATATCCTGGTGGTAATGTTTACGGTGCAACAAAAGCTTTTGTGGAGCAGTTTAGTTTAAATCTTCGTGCAGATTTGGCTGGTACTGGTGTACGAGTAACAAATATTGAGCCGGGACTATGTGGCGGTACTGAATTTTCTCTTGTGCGTTTTAAGGGAGATCAGGAGAAAGCTAGTAGTTTATATGATAAAAAGAATCCAATCTTGCCTGAAGATATTGCAAATACGGTCGCATGGATTGCATCACAACCACCGCATATTAATATTAATCGTATAGAAATGATGCCAACGACTCAGTCTTTTAACCCTTTAAAAGTTGTAGAAGTGGAATAATGTAATTTTAAAAAAGATCTAAGCGTAGAAGGTCACCTAAGTTTAGAACTGATGATTCGATCTGGTAAATATTCGAATTATGAAAAGCAAATCCTCTACAGGCAGTAGGGGATTTTTTTATAGGTATACTTTAATAGAAGGCAATAAAAAAGCCCGCTTTAATGCTGCGGGCTTTTTAGTATTTGGCTCTCCCACCTGGGCTCGAACCAGGGACCTGCGGATTAACAGTCCGTCGCTCTACCGACTGAGCTATGGGAGAATCTGCATGCGATTATAAGGAGATTTTGACAAGGGTCAAGTGAAAATCGTCATGTTTCCTTCATTTTTGTGTTGTATGCTTCTTATTTGATCAAGTTGAGTAGCGAGGATATAAATTACTTGCACTTTAAAAACTCAATTGCTAGATTCAAAAAAGAACAAGCGTTTGGAGTAATCCAAACAGTGTGGATTTAAACCAACTTGCCAGCACTAAAATGGCTAAATCGGAGATAAGTATGAAAACACTTACTGTTGCTTCTATTTTTTCTAATTTTGATTTTTATCAACGCAATTATCTTAATATTTTAAATCAACCAGAATCTTATTACACACTTGTAGAAGATGCATGGATCAATGCTTTTCCATTTAAAAAGCAGGACTTGTACTTAGGTGACTTATTACAACTCTGGTTTAGTTTAAAATGGGATGCGCATACTTCACTGAAAGTTTTAAAGTGTTCCAAGTTACTAGATCAATCTAAACCCCTCTATATTTTCCAGCTCGAAGGCGAATTATTACTAGGTAAAAATAAAGTCTTAGCTTGGTCTACTCAGCATAATGAAGTGGTCGAGCTTCAACTTAAGAATATTTGGGCACTCTATGTGATTGCACAAACTTGTGACCGTCCAGATCTTCCTGACTTAATAAAAAAGGCAGCCATTTAAAGCTGCCTTAGTTTTCATGGTCGAATGATCATGCAGGTTGCTGTTGCATACGCATAAAGTTTACCTTCTTCATCAATAATTTTACCTTCGGAAATACCTAAGTTTTTACTTAAATTAATGACTTTACCAGTGGCAATTAAAGCCTGATTTTGAGGAATAGGGCGGCACATTTTCACGTTAAGGTCGATGGTGCCATAACCTACACCTGCAGGTAACATCGTATGGACAGCACAGCCAGTCACCGAGTCTAGGACTGTTGCTGCAAAACCACCATGTACACCACCTAATGGGTTTAAGTGATTATGATCTGCTTGTGCTTTGAAAGTCACACATCCTTCAGAAATTTCAGTAGGTTGCATTGGAATAGTTTTGCTTATACTGGCAGGGGGAATGTGACCTTCAATCATGGCTTTTAAAAATTCGAGGCCTGTCATTTCCATAGGATTTTTCATTTTTTGAGTCCTTCAGTAATTAAGTTCTAAAATGGAACTTGATGTTAAATTAGGCGTTAAAATGCATATTGTCAAGTTGGCGAGTATAAGAAATATGACTATTTTATAGTTTATGAACTTGTAAAATGTGGTTGAGTAGAATATTTTATAACCCTAAAAATATAAACTTCTTGTGGAAAATAATAATGAACGGTCAGTGTCTATGCGGTGAAACAACTTTTGAAGTTGAACTAAAAAATCATGATGTACATGCTTGCCATTGTTCGATGTGTCGTAGACAAACTAGTGGTGTCAATATGACAGTTGATGTGGTCAAAGGCAGTTTAAAGTTTATTCAGCAAAAGCATCTTAGTGTATTTAACTCTTCTGACTGGGGAGAACGAGGCTTTTGTAATGCTTGTGGAACAACAATTTTTTGGAGAACGAAAGATCAAAGTTACTGCAATATCAATGCATTTTCTTTAAATGAGCCAGTAGAAGGCATGAATTTAGATATGGAAATTTTTATTGATTCAAAACCCGATTTTTACACTTTTCAAAATCAAACAAAAAAACTAACTGAGGCTGAGGTGTTCGCATTGTTTAACCCAGAATAATTTTAATTATAAAAAAAGGCCTCAATTTTGAGGCCTTTTTCAATTTTATAAATTATTTTATGAAGAAATATTAAATTAGAATTATATATAGACCTAATTGCTAAAATTAGGCTTTACAATAAAAAAATTGGAGTTGAAACTAATGAGAGAATCTTCGAGTATAGAAGATTATGAAAATAAAAAATTAAATATTCTAATAAAATTGAATCAATAAGTTTTAATAGTAACTAAAACTCGCCAATATTTATTAAATCGAATAAAATAATTTTAAAATGAATATTTCTAAATTATTGATAGAAAATGATAGATACTAAACCTCTTATAGCAATTGATCTTGGAACCAGTAATTCACTTGTTGGTATTTTTGAAAATGGTCAGTCCAGACTTATTAATAATCCTTATGGTATGAAAACTACACCTTCAGCTATTGCACTGGATGAGCAGGGGCAAATATTAATTGGGCAAGCTGCATTGGAGTTAAGAAGCTGTGGTAAAGAGGTATTAACTAGTTTTAAGCGATTAATGGGGACTTCAAAAAGATTAAAATTAGGTCAACAGAGCTTTTCAGCAGTTGAATTGTCTTCATTGATATTAAAATCTCTTAAAGAGGACGTAGAGCAGGCTTTACAATGTGAAGTAGAGGATGCTGTGATTACAGTGCCTGCTTACTTTAATGATATCCAACGTCAAGCAACTATATCTGCTGCAGAACTTGCTGGTTTAAAAGTTAGTCGACTCATTAATGAACCTACGGCTGCGGCTTTAGCATATGGACTAGGTCAAACACAGGATAGTTGTTTCCTAATTTTTGATTTAGGTGGGGGAACCTTTGATGTCTCAATTGTTGAGTTGTTTGATGGCATTACTGAAGTGAGAGCTAGTGCAGGAGATAATTATTTAGGTGGAGATGACTTTGTCCAGTTGCTAATGAAGCAATACTGGAAACAGTATGCAACTATTTTTGGCTATACTGAAAATACTATTCCATTTGATATTGAAACAGCATTAAGAGCTAGAGCACAACATAGTCTCCATGTTTTAAGTAAAGAAGCAAAAACAGAGTTAATATTTAAATGGAAAGATAAGGAAGCAACTTTAGAAATTACCCAAGAAGAATTCGCAGTATTGGCTGAGCCATTACTGCTTAGATTGCGCCGTCCATTAGAGCGTGCCTTAAGAGATGCTAGGGTTCTGCCTCAACAGGTTGACCAAATTATTATGGTAGGTGGTGCAACACGTATTCCGGTAGTTCGCAAATTGGTAACAAAATTATTTGGCCGTTTTCCCTCGACAAGTGTCCAACCTGATGAAGCAATTGTACGAGGTGCATGTGTACAAGCAGGTTTAAAAGCGAAAGACGTATCATTAAAAGAGATTGTTTTAACAGATGTTTGTCCATTTAGTTTGGGGATAGCGGTGGGAAATGATGGACAGTTTTCACCTATCTTAGAGCGCAATATTGTAATTCCAGCCAGTAAGGTGAATACATATACTGCGATGAATAAAGGACAGAGAGAAATTATTGTTAAGATTTACCAAGGCGAACATCGTCTGTGTAAGGAAAACATTTTTTTAGGTGAGCTCAATGTGCCTTTACCTCCAAATAATGACTATTTATCTATTGAGGTACGATTCTCTTACAATCCAAATGGTATTTTAGAGGTTGATATAGACGTTCCAAGCACGGGGGAAAAGCTTCAAAAAGTGATTGTTAATCATCAAAATGTGATGAGTGCGGAACAAATAGAGCAAGCGCGTCAACAGTTGCAGGAATTGAAAATACATCCTCGTGATACTTTAATGAATAAGAGCTTATTATTACGAGCAGAGCGTTTATTTAGTGAATATACAGGAGATTTACGTTTACAGATTGGGGAGCGAACACAAAAATTTAATTATATTTTAAATTTGCAGGAACCAAGACAAATACGTGAGGCACAACAACATTTCGAAGCTTTTCTTAATGAAATTGAAGATTTAAGTTTGTTTGAAGAGTATTAATTTATATCCCCTTGTATGAATTCTTTGTTAGATACATACAAGGGGATATTTTTAGCAGCTAGATAAAATGATTTTTTTTGCTTGATAGCTTTGATATAAATAATAAATTAATATCAAAGGGATGAGTATGGTGTATAACGTTGCTATACATAAGGCGATGTAGGTTAAATATTTAAGTGTAGAAGAGAGATTCTTGGCACTAAATCCGGTTGTTAATATACTTCCTAAAATCAAGCCTGCAGCATACATAAAAGGTTGTGAGGAATATTTTATAAATAAATAGCTAAAGCCAAAAATCCAAAATAGCCTAAAGAAGATAATACCAATACTTCTATACATTATTTGTTTATCTGTTAAGTTGGTATCTTCTTTATTGTATCCAAAAATATAGAAGAGAGGGCGGAAAGATTCTGGGTAAAATAAGAAACAGATCGGGATCAGACTATAAATTATGAACCAGATATGATCAGGTTCACCAATAATAAGAAAGACAGAAATAAGAAAAATACTAAGAGAGATTAAGCCGATATTGATTATCCATTTATCGACATTAATAAATGCACTTTGCTCTAATCTATTCATATATAGTGTTGCATCTAGCAGCAATGCACTCAGTAGTATAATTGTAGATATAAACCATCCATAACTTAGAAGTTGATGGGGTAAATCTGGAAGCCAAGGGGTCAAACTACAGAGAATAAATCCACTTAAACACCAATATTTAAGATAATAGCCCAATGTTCTTTCATAATCAGGGTGACCTAAAATTTTAGTATTTAATATAGGTTGTAGTATAAATATATATAAGAGGCTAATGCAGACCGTAATTAATAAATTTACTATAATTTGATTATCTGGAGCTATAAGGGAATTAAAAAAGAGAAAGGTTATAGTTATAAATAGTATATTTATAATAGTAAATGGCTTTGTTGCATAAACATTCAAAAGCTGAGTTCTCCCCAATCCATTCAAATTTAAGACACAACTTGGGTGCGAGGTCTACCTAATTCCGTAAATCTATTCAGAACTGCCACACGCGCATGAATTTCATTGACCTGACTTTGAAAATGTCTTGCCGTCAGCCTATCACCTAATAATTTGATGCAATGCATCTTGGTTTCCACCAAACTACGACGGTGATAACCCGACCATTTTTTCCATAGGGTTCTGCCTAAATGTTTAACCGTTTGAAGTAACTCATTTCGTTCTATTGAACTTATTTTAGAAT
>NZ_JFWX01000005.1:0-119006 GCF_000588095.1 Acinetobacter sp. 1130196
ATTCATTGTTTGATCCAAATCAGGAAATGTCTTTAAACGCTTTGCTATTTGCTGAGGAGACCATAAACAACGGATCGCTTCAACAATAAATTTCCAGAGGATTGAATCGATTTTGAGTTTTCTGTGACCACGTCTACGTCTAGCGAAGGTGTTATCAGAAGCATATCGAGCTTGATAAACGTCATTGATGCTATTTCTTTTAAGCTCACGATAGATCGTACTAGGATGTCTTTTAATGAGTTCAGCAAATTTTCTGGCTGAAAAGCCTTCTTTTCTTGACTCAAGCATTAATGCAGTACGATCTTCAAAGTTAAGATGATGGTATGACAATTTTATATACTCCATAAACCCTTTAAATTAATTAGGTGGTTTATGTCGCACTTCAAGTTTTACTCTGCCATGCTTTAAAAGAAAAAGTCTTCTCAATTATTTACACACAAAAAGATTTAGTGGTGCGTGAAAAGTTAAAGGAAATATTCTTTTTACATGTCAATCTGGAAGGGCATTATTATTTGCCATTTAGAGCTATTTTTGAAATTGAAAAAATTTACCCTACAGCCTATCAAGTGGTTATACAGTACCGTCAATGGTTAATTGATGAAGTTTATAAATTACTTTTAACAGCGAAGAATGATGCTACTAAAAAAGATGCTCATATGTTTTTATTTGTAATTGATGGTGCCATTATTCAACTGCTAGATGAAACAAAGGCTGATAATAGAGAACTGTTATTGCAATATATTTTAAAAAGTATTTTTCTTAGTGATTAATTAATTAAATAGATGAGCTTAACTAACATTAGAGTTTTATTAATAAATTTTTTTTAAGAAAAGCTTGAACTTATATAAAATAAGGCCGCTATGCATTTAAAACATAACGACCTAATCTATATATAGCTAAGAAGATGAAACAAGTCTGTTCATGTAAAAGAGTATGTATTCAAGCTTTCGTATGGGTTAAAACAAGGTTTATTTATGAGATAGCATCATAAATAATTAAATCTATTTACGCAGCCGCACAGCTCTGCGTTGTTTCAAGCTCAATGAGTTTATTTATATAAGACCATGTTCTTTCAGCATTAATTTCTGGTTTATTAATGGTGCCATCAATAATAAGCCCATCAATAATATTTAGAAAAAGGCTGCTTAGAACTGTTGGATCTTCAATGTCTAGCTCTAAAAACATAGAGACTACTAAGTCGTAAATCCATTGTCTATATTGATTCACTTGGCTTTTAATGGATGGATACATTTGTAAAACTTCTATAGTCGCTTTTTTAAATAAACAACCATAAAAATCTTCAGTGTTAATCCAGTCTATATACCAGTTAAAAACATTTTTAAGTTTATTTAACGGATCATGTGCGCGGTTTACCTTTTCTAGTAAAGAAGCCTGCACTTCCAAAATTCTTCGCTGAAGGCATTCTTCAATTAAAACTTCTTTAGAAGAGAAGTACTTATAGAAAGTCATTTTTGCAACATTGGACTCAGCAATAATTTTGTCTACCCCAATCGAGGTATAACTTTTCTGATTAAAAAGGGTCATTGCTGTTGTTATAATCGTTTCTCTTTTTGACATTGGTTGCCCCGTCATAGATATTTTTTGATTAACTTTGCTATTGTAAAGTATGAAAGCTTAAATAAAACTTATTTTATGATATTTAAAAAATTATATTTATTCAATAGTTTGGTTTATTTTAAAAAACAATAATATATATTTTTTATTGGCAATAGTTTACTTTTTTAAATAATATTAATTAATCCATTGATTTGTTGAGATAATAAACATAATATCGACTCGTTAAGTATGGGTATATGGAATTTATCCTTTTAGCAATAGAGTGCGAAATGGAAATAGAGGGATAAGCCTTAGCTTAACTATAAGAAAAACTTTTTATTGAGAATGATTATGTCAAAAAAATTTGAAGACTTTGATAATCCAAGACAAAAAGCATTACAAGGTATGAAAAATAGTATTTCTGCCCAACAGTGGGAAGAAAACTTACAATTTCTCAAACAGTTAAGGAATAGAATTGCACATTTACCAGTAAGTCATCATCCAGCCATTGAAATATTAAATAACGGTTATCTTGATAAACAAACCTTGACACGTATTCATTTAGAATATCGTCATGCCATCGTACAAATTTTTACTGATGCTTTATTACAGGCACAGTTTTTAACAAAGCAATTGGAACCAAAGCTTCACTCTGGCGCCAAAATGTTTCCACGTGTGTTATTAAGCCTAAACATATTAGATGAATTTGGTTTTAGACCGGGTTTGGGTAAAGATAATTATTATTTAGGAAACCCTGAATACGCACATTATCCATTATATGAAGATTTATTAAATGACTACGGTTTGTCTGAGGACGACCGCCGTAATTATAAACCTTCAAAAATTGCAGATCAGGTGAGAACATTTTTAGAAGCTTCTTATGATAGCTATATGAATGTGGTGGCTTTATTGGCTGTAGCAGAAGAAGAGGTTATTCTTTTTAGCCCGCCATTAAGACAAGCCACCAAGTTTGTTAATATTGATGTTGAGGGTGGTGGTTATTATCACGTCCACGGCGTCTCAACAGATGAAACAGCAGAAGCTGCTGACGATGATCATCAAGACGATTTGTGGTTTGCATTAGCACAAGCGATTACCAAAGATGATTATGAAAGCTTGACCAAACTATGTCTTGATTATTGTGCATTGTGGACTGAGTTTTGGGATGCACAAATTGCCGATGTTCATTTTATTGAAGAAAAGAAATTGGCATAAGTTTTTTAAGTTCACTCGTAAAAGCCTGTTTATATTGGACAGGCTTTTTTATTGGTGTGAGGACCCAAATTTTTATATTTTCACCAAAGTTATTTCAAATATGAAAACACGGGCCAACAACTCAACAATCTCTAAACAGTACCTATAAATCTGCTACAATTACGCCAATTTTTATTTTGATCGACTTTAGATCTTTGGCACTGCAATCTCCGCAGTAGGTGTATTTCATGAGTTTTAAAGATGAGTTAGCGGCACAGGTCGCTCAACGACGCACATTTGCTATTATTTCCCACCCCGATGCCGGTAAAACCACCATGACAGAAAAACTGTTGTTATGGGGTAAAGCGATTCAGGTTGCAGGGATGGTAAAAAGCCGTAAATCTGACCGTGCAGCTACATCTGACTGGATGGAAATGGAAAAAGAACGTGGTATCTCGATCACTACGTCTGTTATGCAGTTCCCATATAAAGGTCACACCATTAACTTACTCGATACACCGGGGCACGAAGACTTCTCGGAAGATACTTATCGTACGCTTACCGCGGTTGACTCTGCACTGATGGTGATTGACGGTGCAAAAGGTGTCGAAGAACGTACCATCAAATTGATGGAAGTGTGTCGTATGCGTGACACACCAATTATTTCTTTCGTCAACAAAATGGACCGTGAAATTCGTGAGCCACTTGAGTTGTTAGACGAAATCGAAAACGTTTTAAATATTCGCTGTGTACCAATTACATGGCCACTTGGTATGGGTCGTGACTTTGCTGGTGTATACAATATTCTTGAAAATAAATTGTATGTTTACAAAGCAGGTTTTGGTTCAACCATTACCGATATTGAAGTACGCGATGGCTATGATCACGCCGATATTCGTGAAAAAGTAGGTGAGTTGGCTTGGGCTTCTTTTGAAGAGTCGCTTGAGTTGGTACAAATGGCAAACGAACCATTAGACCGTGAACTTTTCTTACAAGGTAAACAAACACCTGTTCTATTTGGTACAGCATTAGGTAACTTTGGTGTTGACCATGTTCTTGATGCATTTATGAACTGGGCACCTGAACCTAAAGCACATCCAACGCAAGAGCGTATGGTTGAAGCGAAAGAAGAAGGTTTCTCTGGCTTTGTATTTAAAATTCAAGCCAACATGGACCCTAAACACCGTGACCGTATTGCCTTTATGCGTATTTGTTCAGGTAAGTATGAAAAAGGCCTGAAAATGAACCACGTGCGTATTGGTAAAGAAGTCCGCATTAGTGATGCGTTGACTTTCCTTGCAGGCGAGCGTGAGCACTTAGAAGAAGCATGGCCGGGCGATATTATTGGTTTACACAATCACGGTACCATCCAGATTGGTGATACTTTCACTAGCGGTGAAAACTTACACTTCACTGGTATTCCACACTTTGCGCCAGAAATGTTCCGCCGTGTACGTTTGAAAGATCCATTAAAGTCAAAACAATTGCAAAAAGGCTTGAAAGAGTTGTCTGAAGAAGGTGCAACTCAGGTGTTTATGCCACAAATTAGCAATGATTTGATTGTGGGTGCGGTTGGTGTGCTTCAGTTTGACGTTGTTGCTTACCGCTTGAAAGAAGAATATAAAGTTGACTGTGTTTACGAGCCAGTAAGCGTAAATACTGTGCGTTGGATTCATTGTGATGATGACAAGATTCTTAATGAGTTCAAGAAAAAAGCACATGACCAACTTTCAATTGATGGCGGCGGTCACTTAACGTATCTTGCTCCTAGCCGTGTAAACTTGCAGATTATGCAAGAGCGTTGGCCTGATATTGAGTTCCGTAGTACACGTGAACACTAAGCATATAAATGTGACAAACAGCTTCGAACAGAAGCTGTTTTGTTTTGAAAAATAAGAAAGGATGATGAAATGAATTTGAGTAAAAAGGCTATTATTGCGCTTGTGGTTGCAGCCATAGCACTAATTTCTGCTATTTCTGCATTTGTCTGGAAAAGCACTCAGTCCTCATCATCTTCTGAAAAAAATATAGCTTCTGCCCAAAAGAATACTACTGAAAAGGCAGAGGTTTTACCTTACTTAAACTTGACTGAAACCAAGGCAAATTATGCAGTGCCTTTTTGTGAAAAGAAAAACTGTATTGATGTCGATATTCAAACCATAAAAACCCAAGATGCGTGGTTAAATAGCTGGATCGAAAAAAATCAGGCGAAAGTCATTCAGACTCAAATTAATTTGAAAAAAGATTTGAACCTGCAACAAGCAGTTGATGCTTACGTTAAAAAGTCAGACGAATGGCAAGATAAATATTCTAAAAACCGTGCCTATGAATTACACATTCATACACGCATTGCTTCGCAGCGTAATCAATATGTATTACTACAACTGGCTTTGGACAGTAAACAAGAAGAGATCACTATAAAAGATCGTTATTATTTTTTCGTGGCTGATCGTAAATTGCATAAAAGCTTAACTTTGCTTGATGTACTTCAAAAAGATCAGCAAACCACTGTGCATCAAATCGTGCAAACTGCGTATCAGGATTGGCTGAAAAAACAAAATGCTGATGTTAAAAAAGACGCACCAAAAACTTTGTATTGGGGACAGGCCGACTGGTTCTTTGATGGCGAAGGTGTAGGTCTGCATTATCAGGCAAATCAGATTACCAAAGATGCGCCTCAGCTCGATATTTATTTAACGACAGAACAAACCAAAAAAATATTACAACCTGAGGTTTATGAACAAATGTTTTAAGTTGGTAGCAGAATTTGCAACCTACTTATAGATGCGCTAACTTCATATCAGTTATGCATAATCTTCTCAGAATAAAGGCAAAATATGATGTTAACTTCTAAGGCCTCGCTACGTTTAACGCTACTTGCTTCTGCACTATTTTTAGTGGCATGTCAGCCTAAAAGTGATCCTAAAGAGTCGAAAGATCAGCAAAAGCCAGCAGTGGTTGAGCAAAAGCCTGTGGAACTGACTTTAAAAGGGGAAACAGTTCAAAGTAAGGTGGTTTTGCCAGACTGTAGTGGTAAAACTTGCCCTGAATTTACTGTAGAGCGCTTGCAAAGTAACTATCCATTTATTGATAAGATTATTGATCAACAAGTTTTAAAAGCACTCGGCCAGATTCTTGAAATTGCAGAACCAGATGCAAAAACAGCAAAAACTGATAAAAAGACAGAAGCTTCGGGAGTTGCTGCTGCTGACCAACAAGATAGTTTCGATGCTCAGGTTCAGCGCTATGCAAACTCATTTATTGGTTTAGACAAGGAACTAAAAGAGTTAAGTAGTAATCATCAGATTAATCTTTTAGTAAAACCTAAAATCATACAGTCGCAAGGTAAAGTCGTAACTGTTGTAGTTAACAGTAGTAGCTATTTGGGTGGGGCGCATGGTTCGGCTGCCCAGCATTATTACAATTTTGATTTAAAAGAGGAAAAGCAAGTCAAACTTGAAAACTTGCTGCGTCCAGAGAAAAAAGCCGCTTTAGAAAAGTTAGCACATGAAGCGTTTAAAGCTTGGGTGACTGACTCAAAACTTGCCAATAGTGTGAGTGAATATGAACAAGCTTGGCCATTTAAACTCACTGAAAACTTCTTGCTCGGTGATCAGGGCTTGATTCTTCAATATGGCGAATATGAAATTGGTCCTTATGTTGTGGGGTTGCCTCGTTTAGTTATTCCATACGACCAATTACAAGATGTATTGAAAGAAGAATATTTACCACAGCCTAAAGCTAAACCAGCTTCGACACCTGCCGAAAAAAGTGCTAGCTAATGCATTTGTTTGATACCCATACCCATTTCGATGTTGCCGATTTTGATGAAGATCGGCAGCAGTTAGCACTTGAGGCTAAAAAAGTGGGTGTGGATGCTTTGGTGTTAATTGGCTTTTTACAGTCACGTTTTGATGATTTGGTATACACTCATCATCAGCTCAAGCAGTGGGAGAAGGTGCCCGCTTCTTATTTAGCGCCGGGGTTGCATCCATTTTATATTGAGCAACACAGGCCAGAACATCTTTCTCATCTTGAACAAATTTTGCAGCAAGAAGACTGCGTGGCAGTGGGTGAAATTGGCCTCGACACTTTTTTGAAAGAGCATAAGCAGCCCGATATATATGCCAAACAAAAACAGTATTTTGCCGACCAGTTAGATCTGGCAACTCAATATCAAAAGCCAGTGTTACTTCATATTCGAAAAGCACACGGGGACGTATTAGCAATATTAAAAGCACATAAGTTTAAACTCGGCGGAATTGCTCATGCCTTTAGTGGTGGTGTGGAAGAGGCAAAAGGCCTGATTAAGCTTGGTTTTAAAATTGGTGTGACGGGACAAGTGACTAACCCGAATGCGAAAAAGCTTCATACTGTGGTACAGGCTATAGGTGCAGAGCATTTAGTGATTGAAACAGACTGTCCTGATATGACCCCGCTTTGCTGTCAAACTTCAACTGAGCAGCGTACTCGCAATACGCCTGTGAACTTACCTTATGTACTCAAAAGTTTGGCCGAAAATTTAAATATGGCCGAGTCAGATTTAGCTGATTTGCTATGGAAAAACTCACTATCAGCATTGAAATTATCGTAATAAAAATCAAAGATTAGAAATAGTAACTAAAACAAAACACAGCAATGAAAAAAGAAGCTTAAAGTAAGAAAACAACATGTAAAAACGTGAAAAATAACATTGCCAGACATGGGAGGATAACCCAATGGCTAAGTATAGCAATATCAATAGTTTTAATGCTCTACAGACGCTAACAGTAGGTTCCAGCAATTATCAGATTTTTAGCTTAACCCAAGCCGAGAAAAAGCTAGGTGACATTGCCAAACTGCCGAAATCATTAAAAGTACTGTTGGAAAACTTATTACGGTTTGAAGATCAGCACAGTGTTAAAACAGAACACATTCATGCTTTAGCTGAGTGGCTAAAAACCCGTACTTCCGATCAGGAAATTCAATATCGACCTGCACGGGTTTTAATGCAAGATTTTACCGGTGTTCCGGCAGTTGTTGACTTGGCTGCAATGCGTGCTGCAATGGCACAAGCGGGCGGCGACCCTGAAAAAATTAATCCTTTATCACCTGTAGACTTAGTCATTGACCACTCCGTGATGGTGGACTATTTTGCCGATGATCAGGCTTTTGAAGAAAACGTTCAAATTGAAATGCAGCGTAATGGCGAGCGATATCAATTTTTGCGTTGGGGACAATCTGCATTTAATAACTTTAGTGTTGTGCCACCGGGTACCGGTATTTGCCATCAGGTCAATTTAGAGTATTTGGCTCAAGCGGTGTGGCTAGGTGAAGACAGTGGTCAAACCTTTGCTTTCCCTGACACATTAGTAGGTACAGACTCACATACCACTATGATTAATGGTTTAGGGGTTTTAGGTTGGGGTGTTGGTGGTATTGAAGCAGAAGCTGCCATGTTGGGTCAGCCTATCTCTATGCTTATTCCTGAAGTGATCGGTTTTAAACTGACCGGCAAATTACAAGAAGGAATTACGGCAACCGACTTGGTACTCACCATTACTCAAATGCTTCGCCAAAAAGGTGTAGTAGGTAAATTTGTAGAATTCTATGGGGATGGCTTAGCCGACTTACCACTTGCTGACCGGGCGACCATTGCCAACATGGCACCTGAATATGGCGCAACTTGTGGTTTCTTCCCAATTGATGAAGTGACTTTGGGTTATTTGAAATTAACTGGTCGTCAAAGTGACCGTATTGCACTGGTTGAAGCATATAGCAAGGCACAAGGCTTATGGCGTAATCCGGGTGATGAACCTGTTTTCACAGATACCTTAAGTTTAGATATGAGTACGGTTCAGGCAAGTTTGGCAGGTCCAAAACGCCCTCAAGACCGTGTGCTTTTATCAGAAGTACCAAAAACGTTTAATGCGCTCATGGAGTTAACACTTAAGCCAGCCAAAGAAGCCAAAGAGCGTTTGGAAAATGAAGGCGGTGGTGGTACGGCTGTAGAAGCGACCAAAGCCAATATTCAGCATGAAAGCCCGTCTTGTGTGATTGAAGGACAGGAATATCCATTAAATCATGGTGATGTCGTCATTTCAGCGATTACTTCATGTACCAATACCTCTAACCCAAGTGTAATGCTGGCGGCAGGGTTACTTGCTAAAAAAGCCATTGAAAAAGGCTTGCAGCGTAAACCATGGGGAAAAAGTTCACTTGCACCTGGTTCTAAAGTCGTAACCGACTATTTATTGGCTGCTGGACTTACCCCGTATTTAGATGAGTTAGGCTATAACTTGGTAGGTTATGGTTGTACAACGTGTATTGGTAACTCGGGTCCTTTACCTGAACCAATTGAAGATGCAATTCAGTGTCATGATCTAAACGTGGCATCTGTACTTTCGGGTAACCGTAACTTTGAAGGGCGTGTGCATCCATTGGTTAAAACCAACTGGCTTGCTTCACCACCCCTTGTAGTTGCTTATGGTTTAGTTGGGAATATCCGTACCGATTTAACGACTCAACCGATTGGGCAAGGTAAAGATGGGCAACCTGTTTACTTAAAAGACATTTGGCCAAGTCAGGCAGAAATTGATGCCGTCTTACAAAAAGTAAATACCGACATGTTCCACAAAGAATATGCTGCGGTGTTTGATGGTGATGAAAGCTGGCAAGCGATTCAGATTCCAAAAAGTAAAACTTACGAATGGGCTGATGACTCGACTTATATTCGCCATCCGCCGTTCTTTGAAGGCATTGGTGAGCCACCAAAACCAATTAAAAATATTGAACAGGCACGTATTTTGGCAGTGCTAGGTGATTCGGTAACCACCGACCATATTTCACCAGCGGGTAATATCAAAAAAGACAGTCCGGCAGGTCGATACTTACAAGAGCAAGGTGTTGAGCCAAAAGACTTCAACTCTTATGGTTCACGACGTGGTAACCATGAAGTCATGATGCGAGGTACCTTTGCCAACATTCGTATTAAAAACGAAATGTTGGGTGGCGAAGAAGGCGGTAATACCATTCATGTACCAAGTGGCGAGAAGCTTGCTATTTATGATGCGGCGATGCGTTACCAACAAGAGCATACACCGCTTGTGATTATTGCTGGTAAAGAATACGGAACAGGTTCTTCACGTGACTGGGCTGCCAAAGGTACGAATTTGCTGGGTGTTAAAGCTGTGATTGCTGAAAGTTTTGAACGTATTCACCGTTCAAACTTGGTGGGTATGGGCGTGTTGCCATTACAGTTTGTTGATGGTCAAACCAGACAGTCGCTTAACTTAACTGGTCATGAAGTCATTTCGATTCGTGGTTTATCGGATGGCATTCAGCCTCATGAAATTCTTGAAGTTGATGTGAAAGGGCCAAATGGAGTAGCCAGCCACTTTAATGTGTTATGTCGAATTGATACGTTAAATGAGGTTGAGTACTTTAAGGCAGGTGGTATTTTGCATTATGTACTACGGAATTTGATTGCTGGTTAATGTTGTCTTGAGATTAATACCAATCAATATTTTTATTGGTTGGTATTAATTGAGCTTTTACATTAGAACTTTTCATTTTATTTGCTTGAGCTAATCATCATTCACAACCTGCCCATTATAAAAAGATAATAGTTTCTGCGATTCTTCTGATACTCGTGAACAGATGACAGGTTTTGTGAATGAGAAAGTTTTTGCTTACTTTTTAAAAAAGTAATAAGATTTAGCTGTTAGTACTTGAATTATAATGATAAGACTTGTCGTGAATTTAAATATCACCATCTCAAGTTTTCTTTGATCTGAAATACACTTTCTTCTGAAAAGCAGTAAAATACTCTCCGTGTTTTATATCCCCTCAAAGAGTAGCAATGACCGATCTTCAACAAGATGAATATGACCGCCGTTTTGCAGGTGTAGCCAAAATTTATGGTGATTCATCGTTCCTGCACTATGAAAAAAGTCATGTGATGGTGATTGGTATTGGTGGGGTTGGCAGTTGGGCGGTAGAAGCTTTAGCGCGTACAGGTATTGGCGAGATCACACTAGTCGATATGGATGTGGTTGCGGCATCAAATGTGAACCGTCAGCTACCTGCAATGACCTCTACTCTGGGCTGTGAAAAAGTTGAGATTATGGCGGAGCGTTGTCGCCAAATTAACCCACGTATTAAAGTTAATATTATTGATGACTTCTTAACACCAGAAAATGTTGCAGAGCTTTTAAACCCTATACCAGATATTGTTTTGGACTGCATCGATGACGTTAAAGCAAAACTGGCTTTAATGCTGCATTGCCGCTTTAATAAGATTCCTTTGATCGTGTCGGGTGGGGCAGGTGGTAAACTCGATCCACTTAAAATTCGTGTGGCTGATTTATCAAAAACAGAACAAGACCCAATGTTAGCTAAGCTACGTAGTCAGCTTCGTGCTCGCGGCATCTGTAAAAAGCCAAAAGAGAAATTTGGCATTACCTGCATTTATTCTATCGACAACCCGTTTTCTAGTGCGGATGTCTGTCCATCGGCTGGCTTGCGCTGTGGAGGGTATGGTTCAGCGGTGGTGGTCACTTCAAGCTTTGCCATGATTGCTGTGGCGGAAGTTTTGAAAAAACTCGATTTAAAGAAAGCCTAATTTGAATATTGAAAAGGCATGCGCTTATGTGAGTGCATGCCTTTTATTTTTGAGAGAAACTATTTAATCATATAGCTCTATGTTGTCTTGCTGTGGCTGTGTAGGTAGCTGCTGATCATAAAATTTAAAGCACCATAAAATTAAAATAACGATGGTGCATATTGCGAAACCTTTTAAATACTTCATGAAGAATTCAATCAAGTGAATGGTCTTAATAAAATTCTAGCGAAGGGAATCTATCTAATCTAATATAGAAAACAGACCGAATGATCTAATTTTGAGATGGTAATGCTCACATTAAAACAATTCCAATATTTCATAAAAATTGTTGAAGAAGGGAGTTTTACCGCTGCTTCCGAAAAACTATTTATTGCTCAGTCTGCTTTAAGTCGACAAATGAAGCTATTAGAAGAAGAAATTGGTTTTCAGTTGTTTGATCGCACGGATAAAAGGGCAAAACTCACGGCGGCGGGAGAAGTGTTTTATAAGAAAATAAAAGATAATTTGCTCTACTTAAATGAAATCATTGATCTTGCCAAGAGTGTTTCGGAAGGGAAGAACCGCCAGATTAAAATTGCTCATTCAAGTAGTATTGTTATGGATCATAAAAAGGTACAAATATTAAAAGAAGTTAGCTTAACGCAGCAGCTGGGTTTTGAGATCAATACCTTGTCATCAGAGCAGCAAATCTTAGCTTTAATGAACGGTGAAATTGATATTGGTTTTATTAGACCTCCCGTTCGGCACACTCTAGATGAGATGAGCATTTTTAAGTTATATGAAGAGCCTTTAATGGTGGCTGTGCATACCGAGCATGCCAAATTTGCTAAAGCAGAAAAGGTTTATTTAAAAGACTTGAAAGATGAGTGTTTTGTAACTACACCTCATGCCGAAAGAGGGGGCTTGAGTTATTTGGTCGCAAATCTGTGTTTAGCTGCAGGATTTACTCCACAAAAAGCCCCCATTCTGTCACGTAAGGTTTCGCAGTTACAATTGGTCGCTGCAAATTTGGGAATCAGTATAGTTCCTGAAGAGTTCAAACAAATTTTGCCTAATCAGGTAAAGCTATTACCTTTGGCAGATGATTTGTCATTCTCAGAAGTTTTGTTGGTTTATAGAAAAGATCAGGATGAAATGATTCAGCATTGTGCCGAGCAAATTCATCAAATGTTCCGATCTTAAAAAGCAGTAAATTAACCTAATCTGTAGTAAGTATAGGTGACGTTGTCATCTTTATAGACGTCGTAACTGCTTTGTTTGAAGTCCGAAACCCATTCACTTCCTGTGTAACCAGCGATGTGACCATAAACATGGTTGCGGGTTCTGTGAATGATGTAAATGTCGCCTTCTTGAGGCTCATCAAAAGCTGGGTTAATTTCTTTATAGCCAATCTTTTTCAGGGTATCGCCCCAATCAGATGCTGCAATTGGATGGTTTTCAACATCGGCACCAGCAGATTCAAGTGCAAGACGAATGCTACGTGCACAACGAGCTTTGCTGCGTCTAGAAGTAACACTTTCTAGTTTTGCTACGAATTTTTCTACATCAATGGCGGGAGGGGGATTGCTTTCAGTGCGGTGATTGTTGGGTTTCATGGTGAAGGGATAAGGAAGGCTTGGTGTGCTGTGTGATACAACAATCGCTGCCTTATTTGAATCCTGATACATATAGTTATCAGCTACTTGTCCGTCATAAATAATCATCGTGAAATCTCTACCCGTACTACCTATATCCGTATTTAGAAAATCACCACCTACCTGTGGCGTTCAGAGATACTAATTGCCCAAACTTAAAAGTTTTGTTTATGTTATGTAATAACGTATCTTTTTTCCAGTTTTTATTTCTGACTGCGAAAAAATAGCCTAGTTAAAATAGTGGCTAAAACTAGTAAAATTTAAGTAACTGATATTATTGAGTATAAATAAATAATCAGAGCTTAAATTTGAATATTTCGAGCCGACATTTGCGAATATACTCAAAATCTAAGTCTCTGATTTAAAATGCCACATTTTCTTACAATTTAAGAAGGCTGAGTGGGCTTAAGCCTGATGCTCTTTCACATATTCTTCAGTACGAATAATTGCAGCTTGCATGTTTCGAATAGCATTCTCGACATCAGTTAAAGTTTTTGCATTTCCACCGCTTAATGCTTGACGCCATTTACGGGCACCCGGTAGGTTTTGAAATAAACCTAAAATATGGCGCGTAATGATAGAGAGTGGAGCTCCTTCCGCCATACGTTGTTCAATATAAGGCAACATCTGTTCCATGATATCGAAACGGTCTGGTGCTTCTAAGTTCCAAAGTTGGCCAAGCTCAGCAAGTAGGTAAGGGTTGTGATAGGCTTCACGACCAATCATCACGCCATCAACATGCTGTAAATGAGCTTGAGTTTCGGCAAAAGTTTTAATTCCGCCGTTAATTTCAATCGTTAAGTGCGGGCGTTCTTGCTTTAAACGGTAAACATCTTCATAGCGTAGCGGTGGTACTTCTCGGTTTTCCTTCGGAGATAAACCTTTTAATATCGCAATACGGGCATGTACGACAAAGTGTGTGCAGCCCGTTGCCGCAACGGTATCTACGAAGTGCAGCATTTCTTCGTAAGACTGCATGTCATCAATACCAATACGGTGCTTAACCGTTACCGGAATATTGACCGCTTTTTGCATGCTATGAATACATTCAGCAACTAAGTCTGGCTCTGCCATTAAACATGCGCCGATTTTATTGTTCTGTACACGGTCACTTGGGCAGCCTACATTCAGGTTGACTTCGTCATAGCCCCAGTCTTCAGCCATTTTTGTACAAGTGGCAAGCTCTTGAGGATTTGAACCACCAAGTTGCAGTACGATTGGGTGTTCTTGAGCGTTATAGTCCAAGTGGCGTTTTGCATCGCCAAATAAAATCGCGCCTGTTGTCACCATTTCGGTATACAGCACAACGTTTGGGTTAAACAACCGTGCAAAGAATCGGTAATCCTTTGTAGTCCAGTCCATCATTGGGGCTACACTGATTCTTGGAGATTTAATAGTTTCAATGGTTTTGTTAATAGTCATTAAAAATCATACCTTTAATCAGTGTTTTGCAACCTGTTTGAATCTGTGGGAACTCATGTTTAGCTGCGTTAATCGGTTTGCATTTACACCAGAATTTACACCATAATGAAAAAAATGGTTCATGGTGTAAAATTATGGGGTCAATTACTGCCAGAAAAAGTGCAGATGGAAGTGTTAGTTACCGAGCTGCTATCCGGATCAACAAAAAAGGTTATCCTGCTTATTCTGAAAGCAAAACATTTTATTCAAAAAAAGTGGCAGAAAACTGGCTTAAAAAAAGAGAAGTTGAGATTCAAGAAAATCCAGACATTTTACTTGGCAAAGAACAACTGATTGATCTAACTTTGTCAGATGCCATAGATAAATATTTGGATGAAGTTGGGAGCGAGTACGGCAGGACGAAACGCTATTCTCTACTCTTAATTAAGAAGTTGCCAATTGCGCGCAATATTATCACAAAAATACATTCGATACATTTGGCTGAGCATGTGGCTCTAAGACGAAGAGGCGTGCCTAATCTTGGTTTAGAACCTATTGCAACAAGTACACAGCAGCATGAGCTTTTACATATTAGAGGTGTTCTATCTCATGCATCTGTTATGTGGGGTATGGAAGTTGATTTAAGTAACTTCGATAAAGCTACAGCACAGCTTAGAAAAACTCGTCAAATCTCGTCTAGTAAAGTGAGAGATAGGCTTCCTACAAAGGAAGAGTTAATTGCTTTAACAAAACTTTTTGCTGAGCGTTGGAAGTTAAATAAATACGGTACTAAGTATCCAATGCATTTAATTATTTGGTTCGCAATTTTTTCATGTAGACGTGAAGCAGAGTTAACACGCTTATGGCTGCAAGATTATGATTCTTACAACTCTTCATGGAAAGTTCATGATTTGAAAAATCCGAACGGTTCTAAAGGTAATCACAAGTCTTTTGATGTGTTGGAACCTTGTAAAACAATAATTGAACTTTTATTAGATAATGAAGTGCGGAGTCGTATGCTTCGATTAGGATATGATGAACAACTCTTATTACCTTTGAATCCCAAAAGCATAGGAAAAGAGTTTCGCGAAGCATGTAAAATATTGGGAATAGAGGATTTACATTTTCATGATTTGAGACATGAAGGTTGTACGAGACTTGCAGAACAAAGTTTTACTATTCCTGAAATTCAGAAAGTAAGTTTGCATGATTCTTGGGGGAGCTTACAGCGGTATGTTTCTGTGAAGTCAAGGCGAAATGTAATTCAATTGGAAGAGGTGCTACGCCTCATTGATGAAACGTAGCAAAGTCTTTAGCAGCTTCAGAATACTTCTTATCTAAGATATCAGCCAAGTCTTTAACGTGCACCAGAAATGGTGCGCGTTTGCTTGAATCTATTTTAAAGACAGAGAAAGGAAACTCTTGATTATTTGCCTTTCTCAGCGCCTCTGCCTTGCTTAAGTGAGGATAGTAGTCTTGTACTATGCTCATTAATTCGACAGTCATAGAGCGATATTTCATAAATAGGTAATCAGCGGTGTTTAACTGGAATGCACCCATTGTGAAATAGCCTCTTAACTAGTTAGTTTTAAACTTTGAATACAACACATCAAAATTGGACTGTGTATCCCAAATTCGAAGGACTGCATCACTGCCTATCAGGTACGTTTTGAGCAGCTTAATAAGATCTTTGCACCTTGGATCACTTTTAAAAAAATGATTAGTTTGCATAAACCCGTTTAATGGCATAGATACAGGATATGCTTTGCAATTAAATAGGCCTTCCAGATTACCTCGTAAGGCAATGAAAGCATTTTCATCAGAAGAACCAACAGGATCATCTATGAACTGGCGTTCCAGTAAAAACACCAGCCTAAGTGCTAATTGTCCTTGGGGTGTAAGTTCCCATTTCGAAAATACGGCAATAATTTCATTATTTCCACCTTCATTAAGGAAAATGGCGATCATCTCTTTTTTCTGCTGATCTAAATATTGTTGTTTCGAATACATTGGAGTATTCGCTGAAAGCGTAAATAGCATTGGCAAATATAGCTCATGTGTTTCGAAGCCTGCGTAGTCTCTGAATAGAACCTTCATTGTCGAATCAAATAACTCTTCAGCACGACTTTGTTCTGTATTCCAAGCTGTTAAATCCTCACTAAACTGCCTAGTGTTGAGCATATATTGGTAGCCCGTAATTTGATTAGAAAAATACTGATCGTGGCAGTAAATCCCCCCATTAAGCATAGGCCCCATATGTTTAATAAACTGAATAAACAATTCGTTCTCTGGCTTTAGTCGAACAGATAACATCCCATTAGTGACAGGGGAGCCTGTCACTAATGGATATGCTGATCTAATCAACTCAACAGGTTTACTGAGAGATAATGCCTGATTACTATTTTGAGAATTTTGTTTTGCAAACATGCTTGTAGTTTTTGATCTCCCAAGAGCTTTTGCTGACTTCTCAGAACCAATCAGATCGTAAGCCCAAATAGGTTGAATGCTGCATGACGAATGTGTAGCTGCAAGTAAAGCATCTGATGCGTACTTAGTCATGTTACTGTCCTCCTACTTGAGCATCATCTGACTGATCAGAGTCTAGTAGGTTAAGTTGCTCGAACTTGCGTGGACGGCCAAGTTTGGTAGCAGGAACTTTTGGTATTTGGCTTGTTCGGAAGCTCCGAATTTGTTCTCCATTAGTAAAGGCGAAGTACTGATCATTTTTGCATATGTAGTCAAACGTAGCCTTGAGATTCTTAAGCATTTCATGGTCGGTATACTCCAAAATGCCTAAGGCACGATAGCGGTACTCATCTTTCTTCATATTGCAGATAAAAGCAGTCCCAAGATTGTTTGTAGCAACCCTCCATTTCTCAGCAATATATTGCCCCCACGTGATGTCCTCACGATGGTCATTGGCATTGAAGAAGTAATAAAGATGTCCATGGAATCCCTTGGTTGGGGTGTGTTCAATACGCAGGATATACCCGAGCGCTTGCTTAAGCTGATTATGCTTAGATGCATCATAGAACCGAATAAAAGACTCTTGCATAAACTCACTATCATGTTCAGCCTGAGCAAAATCAGTTGAGATAGCAAGCTGTTGAAGCTTAGCTGGATCGCGTATTAATCCTAGGTCTACTCGAACAACAAGGATTCGAGAATGGATCTTGAGTAGAGTCTCTACAAGCTCAACACAACGCTCTTTAGAACGGCGTCGATTACTAGCACGATTCGAAAGTTGTTTACGAATTGAGGCACTGCTCATTCTTATTGCAAACAACTTCTGAAATTTAATTAAAGCTGCAACATAAGCCTGAGCCTGTTCAGATGTGTAACACTGATTGATCAGAGAAAATTCATAAAGGGTATATTGTTCTTCCTTTGAAAGTTCTAAGAATGAATCCTTAAAGGCCTGTAACTCTATGCCCATCTTGTAATTGCCAGAGTGAGCAGACACAAAGATTGTTGTAAGCTGGCACTTAAGCAAAAGTGGAATATCCTTCGCATATTCAACACGTAGTTGCTCTTTGCCCTTAAAACTTTGAACAGATTTAAGAGTAGCGATTGGGCGCTCTTTCTCAAAATACTTGATGAACTCAACACGACTGAGCATTTTTTCAACTTCAGGGTTTATACTCGTTTTGAATATTTTAATCTTACCGTTTTCTGTCATGTACTCATGAGTTGAAAAATCTTCCTTGAGCTGTTCTAGGAATGCATCTCTATCTGCAACTGAGAACTGTGCGATAGGTGGAAGAATTGGTTTAGCTGTGTTGTTCAGAGATTTCATAGTATACCTACATACAAATAATTAATTACGTATCAGGCGTCATGAGGTAAATGCTCTCCCTATGGACATCGTTTAGAAATGTCCATTAGGGTAGGCGTAGAGTGGATATTGGCTAATCTATCTGGAGTGTATTCATCTCAAATGGATACACAATTAAATCAATCTAATCTATAAGCAGTATTTGCTAAGGCACACTGCTTATGACAATAAGTATCTAGTAGATTAATTACATATATCTAATATTACTTATTACAATTGTATTTAAACCGAAAAGCCGATTGCACTTTACTTCGAGAATGCTCTACCAAAAAATGACGGTAATACGAGGACTTTTTAAAAGTTGTGATGTCCTGCGTTATGCAGCATTTAAATGGCTTCGTTGAGCTATTCTTCGGGTGACCCACACCCGTAAATTGCTAAGCTTCCAATTGAATGTACTTATTAATTTGATGTGTTGCTGGCTTAGGTTTGAGTTGGTCATATTGGTTCCTTATGTAGCAAGTTTTGTATGCTTGATTGCATAAGGGAAATTCTAGAAAAAAATTAAGCACCCTCTAAAAATCTGCGAAGAATTTATTTAAGCTACTGATATATATGTATTTAAAATCTTTAAAATATAGAAATTTCATTGTAATTATTACTCTTTTAAAAATTTATTAATTTTTTTTAAGAGCATGTCAGTGTAGAACTAACAGGCTCTAAATAAATTATGTGAGTGATCGGATTTTTATTGGGGTGGGAGGGGAATTCTAAAGTTTTCTACCTTTCTTTTCTATAAAAATGTTCAGCGCATCATATAGGCTTGGCTCGCTTTCCTTTAACCAAGATTTAGCGCTATTCAGTAACTTCATTCTCTGATCGTCGGTTCTAATTTTACTTTTTTGAGTTTCTAAGGCAGAAATCTTTTTCTGATAAAATACTCTTATTTCCTTATAACGTTCGATAGGGCGACCTGCAAAAGAAGTTAGGGGTTGATCACGGTTCTGAGCTTGTATGATTACAGTTTTTTTACCATATTCTTCAATTTCTTTGACTTCAGCTGTAGATAGATCATTTCGAGCTGCAAAAAGAAAATATTCAGCTTCTTCTTTTTTTCGTAAACAATGTTCTATTTCAGCATTGTATTCTTGAGTGAGGTATTCTGGAATTTTTGAGATAGCTTGCTGCTCAATGGCTCCTAGAACCGTATCCATACTTGAGTAAGTTTTTTGATTACTGGTAATAAAACGTTGAACAAGTGAGAGGTAAGTTTTTTTTACCCTCTGGGATTTTTTATGGCTGTTTCGGGCTAATTGAGATTGCCTAATCTGTTTATAGATATCTTCTGGTAGCGTGTAGATATAGAAAGAACAATCATAATGTTTGGAGTAGAGACGAAATGCTTCTTCAAAATGTTTCTCAGCTTGTTGTGCTGTTTTTTTGAATATTCTGGTTTTAGTTGATACCAAGTTTTTGAATTTACGAATTTCAGTCGCGATTTCGCCATAGTGTCGGGCAAGTCGGTCCTCTTCGGGAATGTAGATGTAAATTTCCGATTTACCTCGAAGTAATGGTGGGGGTAATCTCCATGCCTGTTGACGGAGAGCCTTTTGTTCTGGCGATTCTTTTAATAAGCCTTGATCAAGCTGTTCATAAAACCACTTTCGGTCATTATCCGTCATTTCTTCACTGATAGGTTCCATTTGTTCGGGTAAATAAGCTTTGTAGTGTTCGGCATAGGCTGATGGCAAACCATAGGGAAATTTATGTCTTTTAATAATATGTTCTTCAAGTTGGTCAATTAAGCCAATAAGTTTTTTGATGTTACTCGTAGATGTGGTTTCTTGTTTAGCCTTAGCATTTTTTTTAGCTGAAGTTGCCATGTAATCAAGTTCACTTATTCATTTTAAAAGAAGTGCATATATTATAAGTCGTAACTACTTATAATTTAAAAATGATTTAGCTTAACTTGAGAGTGAATTATGAGCATTTGTAGAGGGGTGTTAGGTGTTAAACTGCACTCCATTTATGTACCGACTTATGATGATTCTGTACCGACTTGCGATGTTTTGGGTGAAAAGTAGTCAAAATCAAAATGTAGCTTAGAGTTATAATTGTTGGACTAAACTTGTAGTACTGTGAAGCATTCTACTGGATTATAAATTTATTATGGACTGAATCAAGTGCTAGAAAATCACTCATTATTGGTTAGTTAATAGTATGTCTTTGTATTACTAAAAGGTCTCAATAGCGTTTCATTAATTGCAATGCAAGATTGTAGGCTACGGTTGTAGAAATTGACTCTGCTATAAAGAACTCTTGGGGTGGGGTGAAGTTTAAAGCCTGCTTTCGATAACGCGTCTGCTTTCCTGTCTGTTTGTCTTTAAAAATAAACTCATCCTGAGCATGAGAATATTCTTGTCCATACAGTGGACCACCAAGACACTTTAACCGAAACACTGAATCATCCTTAAATTTACCTAATGGTTAGTTTAAAGAATTAATCTAATGAAAAACAATAACAATCACTTTACGACTTAGTCGATAGATCATTGACACCTTAAATATTGCACATTATCCTTTGCTTGCTGGCCACATTGCCAGTCGGTTTTGACAGACCGTTTTATTGGGTTGCATCAGAGTTATTCCTTCTGAGGAATAATTTTGAGGGTACATCTCGTCTCCTCCCGTTGCGGTAGGACGGGAGAGGGACACTTTCGAGTGTGCTGGTGTCAATCCAATCCGGTCTGTCAACCCTTTCTCGTTCTGCCACCATAATTCTCTAATGCTTTGGCAGAACTCCCAATATAAAGGAGTTGGCTATGCATATTCTTTTTATAACGCCTGATTAGTTTTAATAGGATTTGATGAACTTCTAGTTTCTCAAGCTTTAGATCTTTTCGTCTAAAAATTTACTTAAAAAAATGTCATGTGAGCTACACCATGGCAAGGCTTCGTGTTGCCTAAAAAAGCCTAAGCTCCATGACGACGTCACTGGATAAAATGATGAAAAATAAAATTTTGATGGGTTTGGTAGGTGTCAGTATTTTGTTGGTTACTGGTTGTTCTTCTGATTTCGAAAAGGGTATGAAACAAAGCTGTAGGAATACGGGAGGAAGTCGCAGTTTCTGTTCCTGCTTCTACGACAGGATGGAAGAACATTATGGTGAAGAAAAGCTGGAGGCGATTGGCATGATGCAAGTCAGGATGCCAGAGGATTTCGAAGAGGTGTCTTTTAAGTCTGGTCAGCAATGTGCACATAAACTTTAGAGCTCGTATTCACATTAAATCTTAGTTTGTCTTTTGATCTCACCTGCTGCCATAGAGCAGTGGGTTGGATAGGCTTACCTAAAAAAATGAGGAATTTACAATGAAACATCCATTGATTGGCCTTTATTTCACCATTGTGATTGGTTATTGGCTGTATTTGATTTGGCAGTACCCTATTTATTCTGGTTCATATTCTTTGGGTCAGGCACTTGTTTGGCCTGCTGATTTTCTACGTTGGTTGTTTTAGTCGCTAAATTGGGGAAGTTGCCATGACAATCATATCGAGAGAATCACTCCAGAAAAGCCGTTGGATGTTGATGTTAAGAGCGAGTGACAATATTTATTTTGCACCCGCTATTCCTTATAAAAAATTGCAAGGGGCTATGAGTTATCTCCCTCAAGGAATTCATCCAGATGAAATCCTTATGCTAATTGACGATACGGTATTTGGCAGTGCTAAAGCTGGACTTTGTGTGACGGCGACAGGACTCTTTTATAAAGAAAGCTTTGGAGATGAAGCGGTTTATCTCTTTAAAAGTATTCATCATGTCGAGGCAGATATTGGCGTCATTAATCATGGCATCGTACTGAATCGTATAGAAACCCTGACCTTTACCCAACTGGATAAGGGCACAGTACGAACATTGGCTTCATTTCTAAATGAAGTTTGTCAGGGTGAAACAGAAACCGATCGGGCTCCACCACAGATTGATGCAGAACTGAAGGTAATTATTGATCTGTTTGCTTATTTCATCACATTCAATATGGGTAAGTGGAATCCTGAATCTAGTCATGCAATATCTAAACATTTTGTAAAGCTGAATGATGAAGCATCACAGCACTATATTAAAAGGTTACTGACTGAACATCCCAACTTTGAATATGAAGAATTATTACATCGCTTTGCAGAACTGAAAGATGTGCTGGCTTACAAGCTTCGTACGGAGATGATCGAACAACTGGTTTATGCCATGGCACTGGGTCAGGTTGAGCAGAATCAGGCGGATCTCTTCATGACCCATTTATGTCGTGTATCCAATGTTTCTAAAGCCGTATTTCCTGATCTGGTCAAAATTATCTATCAATGTCTGGCTGATGAAATGAATCAGTCTACTACTTCTACTTTCAACGGTGGACAACTTCAAGCGTGCAAACTTCTTGATATTCAGCCTAATTCACTGACTGAGCAGAACTTACAATCTGCTTACCGAAAAAAGATGGCTGAGTTCCATCCCGATAAATACCAGAACTTACCTGAATCTGTTCGTCAGTTGATTGAAAGTCAGGCACAGCAACTGAATGAAGCAAGAGCTTTATTAAAAAGCTATTTGGACAATAACTGAAAATAAAGAATTTTTACTTACATATTACCCCAGTGAAGGCAGCCCTAAAGCGCCGTATATCCTCTATTTCAAGGTAATGATATGAATATGATAAAGAACAGCACTAACTCAACTAAAAAGATACCACCGTTATATTGGTTGTTAACTGTAGTCATGATGGCGGTGTTAATTGCAGGCGGTATTTTATTTAATCAACATCAAAAACGACAAACTGAACTTCAGTTAGCACAACTCGCTTTAGAACAATCTAAGGTACAAAATCAATCTGCCACAACACAAGCAGCATCGGAACCCGTTGAATCAGGTTTCACTGGAATTGAAAGTATGGTGGAAAACCCGGAATCAGAATCTGCTCATTCACAAGCTGAAGATGAGGTTGTTGCGGGGGCAATAGCCGCGGTTGATCAGGCAAAAGCACAAGATACAAGTCTAGGTAATCTCAGTTCAGAAGTTGATGGTGAGTACCATGAAGGGAAAACCTTAAGTTCCAATGCTTCTCGCTATGGATTAAAGCCAATCAAATCTGCTCCAGCTGATTTAAAGTCAACCATCCCGAATATTGATCAAATGTTAGCGTCACATCTCATGAATGTATGGGGCCGCTCAAGTCCAGATCAGGTGAGTAAACGAGTTGAAGGATGGAGCCAGCAAGGTAATACCATGACCTATCGTACTGCATGGGACTCTGACCGTTACCAATGTACTTGGTATGTGGTGAGTTGGGATAAGAACAGCAATCAAGTCCTTCACGAAGGATACCAGCCATGCTTTGGTCACTAATTAAAGCTGGTCTGTAGCATTCGTTTAATTATTACTTTACTTAATCAGAGAAAATACCATGAACCCAATCAAACTTATCGCATGTGGAATTTTAAGTCTTTCACTCAGTTCTATTGCTTTTGCTAAAACTGAGCAGATTACACTTAAAGCCAATGTCTATTACGGCGAAGAATCGGTGGTTTTTCCAACTACTAAAGGCGAAGTCATTTTAAATAGCTACGCTATACCAGCTAAAGTCGTTCCACAAGTTAAACCTTTTAAGAAGGGGCAATGTTTAGAAATCAAATCAAAACATGGTTTCTTTAAAGACACTGGAGATGGTCAATATATTGAAAGTATCCAACCTTGTAGCAAGAAAGGTTTAGCGACTCCAAAAGTAACTCGTTAATTTGACTTAATCTAAAACGACATAAAGCTCAATCAAACCACAAGCATTTGCTTGTGGTTTTTTTTATGCCTTTTATTGAGAGGAGACGACTATGCATCAATGTCCTTACTGCCATTCGAGACATCTGAAATTACTACGGCAGTCAGAACAAAGCCATCAAGGTGTATTTGCAAAACTTTCATCATTCTCCCCCATGTCTCTGGCAGCAGCCTGTATGCAATTGTCAAAACGTAGTCCTATTCACCCACTAGTCGGTGGCTTTGTTGGTTTAGTTGTAGGGGGCATGTTTCTGCTCTACGTCCAGCATCAAGACAATACAGTGTCCTTGCATTATCAGTGTGAGCAGTGTCTGCAACATTTTGAAATCCAGCAATCAAGCTTTTCTTAACTTCATCCCAAACTCTTAATCAAATTATTTAAATCACTTAATAGGAAAAACATCATGGCACATCAAGTTGAAACAATGGCTTTTGTAGGTCAAACCCCTTGGCATGGTTTGGGCAATCAACTCACTAGAAATCAACCTTTAGAAGTATGGGCACAACAAGCAGGGATGGATTGGCGAATTGAATCATCCAATGTCAGCTATATGACAAAAAATGAACGTGGACAAAACATCATCATGCCGTATGAAGATCAGAGAGTCCTTTATCGTTCAGATACTCATGCGCCGCTATCAGTGGTAAGTCAGCGTTATCAGGAGGTGCAACCGATGGAGATATTAAACTTCTATAAAGACCTGACAGAACAATCAGGCTTTGAACTGGAAACAGCAGGGGTATTGAAAGGTGGTCGTAAGTTCTGGGCACTGGCTACGACTGGACAATCAACAGCACTGAAAGGAAAGGATGTGAGTAATGGTTATATCCTTCTGGCAACAGCATGTGATGGGACATTAGCCACCACGGCGCAATTTACAAGTGTACGTGTGGTGTGTAATAACACCTTAGCGATTGCCTTACGTGGGCAGAATAGTAGTGCAGGTGTGGTGAAAGTTCCACACAGTACCAAGTTTGATGCTGAAAAGATTAAACAGCAATTGGGTATTTCGGTTCATGCATGGGACGAGCACATGTATGAAATGAAGCAGCTCAGCCAGCGTAAAGTCACCCAGCAGGAAGCAGCAGCTTACTTCGATGCAGTGTTCAATAATACAAACCTGAATATTGCTGAACAAGATGAAAGTATCATTCAGTTCTACCGTAATGTAGCTACGCCTAAACAAATCAACTCATCCAAAACCGACAATAAAACTGAGCCAAATGGACGTGCGATGTCTAAGGTCATGACCATGTTTAACGGGCATGGTCGTGGTGCCGAGTTAGCTTCAGCTAAAGATACGGCGTATGGACTGCTTTGTAGTATTACCGAGTTTGTTGATCATGAGCGACGTGCGATCTCAAAAGATCACCGATTAGATTCAGCATGGTTTGGGGTAGGAGCCAACCTTAAACAACGCGGGCTGGAACAGGCACTAAGAATGGTTGTATAAGTTATGATTATTTGTTTAAGTTTATTTATACATGAATTACAGAAAATCATGTAATTAATTTATAAAAACATGGGCAGATTATGGGGTAAGTAATTTTACCCCTATATTTTAAAAGATCTGAGACTCTACAGTCTTACACTACACTCTACTTACAATAGTAAAGCTTATGGAGTTAGAAAAAATATCAAGGATTGAACCAATGATGAAATCAAGCAGAATCAGATAATTTTTTTCATTTTACTTTTTTAAATTACTATATACCTATTTAATCAATTCCCACTACAGTTGTAATATATCCAGTCGTTAAAAGGATCATTAGGCCTAATGACATTTCAAATAAAATGGCATAGCCCAACTGTCTGGCAAATTTCGGGTCTTGTAAGCGAGGGGTAAAATACCATTTGTTGAAAGCAGCTAATAATAAAATGCTTAGAACAAATGCGATCTTAATAATAAAACCATGCCCATAAGGAGTATTTAGTAGAGTATTGAAATCTTTAATGAGTAACAGAGCAATACTAGCACCACAAGCGAGTAGTATTCCCACAACAAATGCTGCGATTCTCCCAAATAAGTGCATGCGATCTTTTAATGGAAGACCAGTAATTTTTTTACTTGTTTTCCATAAAGGAAAAAGTGATCCCATCCATAAGGACATTACAAGGACATGTATTGATAATAAGAATTGAGCGAAAAAGGGCAAGTTTGTGACATGGCCTAATTGTGAAAAACTAAAAACCATGGGGATAAGTAGGATGGTAAAAATTGTTCCTTCTACTTTGGAAACTTGGATAGTCCCTTTACTAAGCTTTACGATCATAAATAACAATAAAAGTGCAAAACTAACTGAGCGGATGATATGGATATGCCCAGTGGGAGTATTTATTAAGATATTAATGTAGTTACTGTCCCACATTCCTGAAAGACCTGTATTGGCAAAACTTCCTATAAGAACAAAGAAGCCTAAAGTGCTTGAAATAAAGCCTAATCCTGCACCAATAGTAATGTACTTTAGAAGAGTTTCCCTGATTTCTACATAACGTCCCAGTAGAAAATAGCTAAAGGCACCACCAACAACAAATGCTATTCCTAAATATAAAACGACTTTAATCAGCCACGTTGCATATATCCAAGTTTCAGGATTCATATTTTTCCTCCCTGCGATAGCAATATGCCAGCAAGCTGCTGGCATATAGACTATTGATGCTCTATAGTTATTTCGCTGATTTAATAGTGAAGCTATATTCGCCATTCATGTTATGGCCATCAGTACCCATTGTGGTCCAAACCACTGTGTATTTACCTTTCTTAAGTTTAGGTACTGCTACTTCAAATGATTTTTTTAAATCATGAGTTATCTGATAAGTTAAAGGGATGTCTTTACGTTGAGCATCAAGTAATTTGACATTCATTAACATGACTTCTTCACCAAAATTTAAAGTTATATTTTTTGGCTGACTTGCTACAGATGCATTAATAGCTGGAGTGGCACTTTCAAGTTTGACATGAGCAAATGCGCTTGAAGCAGCTACAACCATAGTCGCACCTACTAGTACATTACGTAGAGCTGACACTTTATTTTGGAAAATTTTCATTTCATCACCTTTTAAAAATTAGTACGTGCTAAGTAATGACCCAGTGAAATTCCTAAATTGATCGAGTTGGTCATCACTCTTTATATGCTTATTATTTAAGAAAGAGAGCAACGTCTTGATGACTCCAAAATTACATTTTTGTCATTTTTAGAATTAAAAACTCACAAGTGTTACACTGACTTTATCAAGAATAATGTTCATTAAATACTCAAATAATCAGAAATGTATTTCTGCACGAAGGTAATTAATTTTTTAAAATCAAATATGAAGGAGGTTTCTATATGGACCATCATCATGAAAAGAAAACTATAAATAACGTACTAAAGGATCCTGTCTGCGGCATGGCTGTAACAGAAGAATCTAAATTTCATGAACAAGTTGGCAATAAGACTTTTTACTTTTGTAGTGAAAAATGTCAGATAAAATTTAAGCATGATCCTACTTTTTACATTGCTAAAGAAGATAGATCTGTTTCCGAAAATGTCTCCCTAAATAAGATGGATACACACTCAGATAGTGTAAATACCTCATCAATTTATACTTGCCCAATGCATCCGGAGATCCGACAAAATCATCCTGGTAACTGTCCGATTTGCGGTATGTCACTAGAACCATTACTTCCCAATCTAGATGAAGCCGATGATAATCCTGAACTTAAAGATTTCAAAAGAAGATTTTGGTACACCTTACCGTTAACCCTCATTATCATATTTTTGGCGATGTTTGGTCATCAGTTGAACTGGTTTGAGATGAAGGTACAAAGCTGGATTGAACTTGTTCTTACTTTACCTATCGTCTTTTGGGCAGGTTGGCCATTTTTTGTTAGATGTTGGCATTCAATTTTAAATCGTAGTCCGAATATGTGGACTTTAATTGGAATTGGGACTGGAGCTGCATTTATTTATAGTGTCGTTGGAACCCTAGCCCCACAAGTTTTCCCAGCGTCTTTCATCTCTATGGGGCGTGTTGCTGTATATTTTGAGGCAACAGCCGCAATTATTTCACTGACCTTATTAGGTCAAGTTCTTGAGTTAAAGGCACGTTCGCAAACTTCGTCAGCAATAAAATCTTTACTTGGGTTGGCACCGAAAACCGCAAGAAAAATTAATGAAGATGGCACAGAGGAAGATATCCCACTTTCCCATGTACATGTTGGAGATTTACTGAGAGTACGACCAGGTGAGAAGGTCCCCGTTGATGGAATAATTACAGAAGGTTCAAGTTCTATTGATGAATCAATGTTAACGGGAGAGCCAGTTCCAGTAACAAAACGTATAGGTGACCAAGTAATCGGTGCGACAATGAATATGAACGGTTCATTAGTGATACGTTCGGAAAAGGTCGGTTCTTCAACAGTACTTTCACAGATAGTTCAAATGGTAGCGCAAGCTCAGCGTTCTAAAGCCCCTATGCAAAGAATGGCAGATCAGGTAGCTGGCTGGTTTGTACTGGTGGTGATCGGTATATCTATCCTTACCTTTTTTGGGTGGGGAATATTTGGACCAGAACCGAGTTGGGTATACGGACTAATCAATGCTGTCGCAGTTTTAATTATTGCTTGTCCGTGTGCTTTAGGATTAGCCACACCAATGTCAATCATGGTGGCAACGGGTCGTGGTGCATCCAATGGCGTACTCTTCCGTGATGCTGCAGCAATAGAAAATTTACGTAAGATTGATACATTAATTATTGATAAAACAGGGACCTTAACAGAAGGTCGCCCCTCATTTGATAAGGTCATTGCTTTATCTGGATATGAAGAAAATGAAGTTCTCAGATTAGCTGCCAGCTTGGATCAAGGTAGTGAACATCCATTAGCGGATGCAATTGTACAGGCTGCCCGTGAAAGAAATCTTGTACTAACAACACCAACATCTTTTGAGTCAGGTTCTGGAATTGGTGTTAAGGGTGAGTTAGATGGACAACAATTATCATTAGGCAATACAGCTTTAATGGAACAACTCGGCATATCAGTTGATACATATATCCCTCAAGCTGAGCAATTAAGAGCAGAAGGCGCAAGTGTTATGCATTTGGCTGTTGATGGGACGCTCGTAGGACTATTGGCTGTTTCAGATCCAATCAAAGTCAGTACACCTGAAGCTGTGCATGCTCTGAAGAATTCTGGATTAAGAATTATAATGGCCACAGGAGATGGTTTAACTACTGCAAAATCAGTTGGAGCTAAATTAGGTATTGATGAAGTTTACGGAGAAGTTAAACCAGCAGATAAACTGGAACTGGTTAATAAATTACAAAAAGAAGGAAGAATGGTTGCAATGGCAGGGGACGGTATCAATGATGCCCCAGCTTTAGCTCAAGCGGATATTGGTATTGCAATGGGGACTGGAACAGATGTGGCTATGAATAGTGCTCAAGTCACTTTAGTCAAAGGTGATTTACGAGGTATAGAGATCGCTCGCTCCCTGTCAGAGGCCACTATTAAAAATATGAAGCAAAACCTGATGTTTGCATTCCTTTATAATGCATTAGGCATCCCTTTAGCCGCGGGTATTTTATATCCATTTACTGGTTGGCTACTTTCTCCTATGATCGCAGCTTTAGCAATGAGCCTAAGTTCAGCATCGGTTATTGGTAATGCTTTAAGGCTACGTAGTTAAGAAAGGATCATTTTCTGACTACTCATAATTTTTTAGATACTGGAAATGAGTAGTCAGTTGTCTTTTATTTACAAAATTAGTTTTTAAAAGTTATTTTAAAAACTATCCGACCGTTGTTATAGTCTGCTTGAATCGTTGCGCCATGTACATCAAGAATTGACTTGGTAATTGCTAGACCTAAACCTGTGCCTTCCTCAACTCTTTGTCTGGATGCATCCGTACGGTAAAAACGGTCAAATAATCGATTCAGCTGTTCAGATGTTATTGGTGAGCTTTCATTTTCGATTGTGAATATAGTGGTATCAATATTTTGTCGGCAATTAATCTTAATTATTGAATCAGGTTTACCATATTTGATCGCATTTGATAGTAAATTACTCAGTGCACGACGTAACATTGAGGGATCGCCTTTTACGTATCCTTGTCCACTTTGTTCTAGGGACATTCCCTTTTCAGCAGCGATAGCATCATAGAAGTCAAATAAAGCAGAAATCTCTTTTACTAGGCTGACCTGTTGTAGGTTTGGTAAGTGTAGGCCATGCTCTGCCTTTGCAAGAAATAACATATCTGAAACCATTCGAGCCAAACGTTCAAACTCTTCCAGATTAGAAAAGAGGACTTCCTGATAAGTATTAATATCCCGACTACGAGATAAACATACTTGAGTTTGAGTCATTAAATTATTAATAGGTGTTCTAATTTCATGGGCCAGATCAGATGAAAAATCTGAGAGTTTTTCTACAGCCGTTTCTAGCCGATCTAACATATCGTTAAAGGCTATGGCTAATGATTTTAGTTCAGTGCGTGTATTATCGACCGCTAATCGTTCAGATAGATGCTGAGCTGAAATGCCTTCTGCAACTTTTGCCATTTTCTGAACTGGACGTAAGCCCCTCCATGCGGCAAACCAACCTAAAAACATTAAACAAATTGTGCCCACAACTCCGATATATAACAATTGTCGTCTAAAGTCGTTTAAAAAATGTTGATGTTCGGAGGTATCGATTCCAACAATAATTTGAGCAGTTGGAACACTCATATTTTTATCAAACGATTTTTTATAAACTAAGCCACGGTATGTTTTATTTTGAATTTCCCACTCTATCCAAGGGATATGTTTAGACTTTACTAATGTTTGAGCCTTTATAACGGCAGGGGCTGAACTAAAAATGATTTGGCCAGTTGGGCGTTCAATCTGGACAATTAGATCATGATGACCAACTAAAGCATCTTTTAAATATATCTTTAGTTCATCGGTGTTTTTCGGATTCTGTTCCAGTAAATTTTCTAAAAGCTGAATTTTCCCTTCTAGCTGAGTGCGGTCCTGAGTTTCAAAATGATGCATAACAAGCTGATGAATGACCAGCCCCATAATCATTAAGATAATAATGGTAGATAATGAAAAAATGATCGCAATACGGAAACTGATCGCATTAAACAGTTTATGAGTCATCTTCTACCTCTAAGACATACCCCATTCCGCGGATGTTTTGGATCAACTTAGGACTGAAATTACTATCTATTTTATTTCTTAGACGTTTAATAGCGACTTCTACAACATTGGTATCACTATCAAAATTCATATCCCATATTTGAGAAGCAATAAGAGCACGAGGTAGAATCTCTCCACGTCTACGCATAAATAATTCCATCAATGCGAACTCTTTAGCTGTAAGGTCAATTCTTTGTCCAGCACGTGTGACGCGACGTTTACGAAGATCAAGTTCAAGATCAGCAATTGTAATAATATTGCTATCTTCCTTTTGTTGACCGCGACGAAGTAAGGTTTTAATTCGGGCAAGAAGTTCTGCAAAAGCAAAAGGCTTAACGAGATAATCATCAGCTCCTAGTTCCAGGCCTTTAACTCTATCTTCAATTTGATCACGAGCTGAGAGAAAAAGGATAGGCATAGTTTTGCCACTTTTGCGAATATCATTAATGATATTCCAGCCATCTAACTTCGGTAACATTACATCTAGTATAATTAGATCGTATTCTTCTGAAAGAGCTTGATGTTTACCTGATAAGCCATCTGTAACCCAGTCTGTAATATATCCTGCTTCAGAAAGACCTTGCTTTAGATAATCACCAGTTTTTTGTTCATCTTCAACTAGTAAGATTCTCATTTATTAAGCCCCGTATCGCATATTAAGACCATAATAACGTTATAAATACAGGATGCGATGTAGATTACAAAAATGTCATTTTCAAGTCACATAGATGTCCGGTTCCAACCTATAAGTTAGTTATATAAAATTTATTTTTGGAGCAATCAATGAAAACTCTATTCCGTCGTGGCTTAACTGCTTTTATGTGTGTTGGGACTTTAATTGCTGGAAGCCAATCTTGGGCTGCTGATGCTCAACAGAAAAATACTTTAAGTACAGAAGTTAAAGTAAATTCAAAAGCGCAAGAGAAATGCAAAAAACCTTGTGATATGAAAGAAGATAAGGAAAATCAACAGAATCATAGTCAGCATGATCACAGCCAAATGTCTGATATGTCCCAAATGGACCATTCTAAGATGATGAATATGGACCATTCTAAGATGATGAATATGGATCATTCTAAAATGGGTGAGATGGACCATTCTCAAATGAATATGCCAAATAAATAATTAATACGCGAAATAAGATATTGAGGGAAAAGTATTTTATCCACCTGCTTAGCCCTCAATTAACTATAGATAGGTGAAAATAAATGTCTAGAAAATTAAGTCATGTCCTTTTAATAGGAGTCGGATTGTTTTCGTCGACTTGGGTTATGGCAGCGGTTAAAGAATATGATTTAACAATTGCTGAACAGACGGTGAATATTACAGGAAAGCCTCTAAAACGAATTACTGTAAATGGTAAGTTTGTTGCGCCTCTTCTTGAGTTTGAGGAAGGCGATGATGCCGTTATTCGTGTACACAACAAGTTGAAAAACCAAGATTCTTCAATTCATTGGCATGGTTTAATTTTACCTGGCATCATGGATGGAGTACCTGGGTTCAACCAGTTTGATGGTATTGCACCAAATAAAACCTATGAATATAAATTCAAGGTTCGTCAGAATGGAACCTATTGGTATCACTCGCATAGTAAAGGTCAAGAGCAAGATGGTCTGTATGGCCCTTTAGTCATTTATCCCAAAAATAAAGTACCTTTAACGGCCGGAGAAAAAGCTGATAGAGATTACGTAGTCTTACTCTCTGATTTTCACAACTCTACTAGTGGTCAGATTATGAGTAATCTCAAGAAAGAAGCTGATTACTACCAGAATCGAAGAGAAACAGTTTTTGATGTTTTTAGGCAGATTAAAAGAGACGGTTTAAAGGCAACATGGAAAGATCGTTCCATGTGGAATCAGATGCGAATGCTTAAGACAGATATGTCTGATGTAACAAACTATACGTTTTTAATGAATGGTAAGACTCCAGAACAAAATTGGACTGGAAATTTTAAAGCTGGAGAAAAAGTACGTCTTCGGTTTATTAATGCCTCGGCAATGTCTTTGTTCGATGTAAGAATTCCTAATCTGAAAATGACAGTAGTCAGCGCAGATGGACAACCAGTAAAACCCGTGCCAGTGTATGAATTCCGGATAGGAACAGCTGAGACTTATGATGTTATTGTAGAACCGAAACAAGCAAATTATCAGATTGAAGCTGAATCTATTGATCGAAGTGGTTTTTCTATTGGTACATTACATGATGAAAATACTTCACTTGTAAAAAGTACTACGATGCCGACACCTCGTCCCCGTGCTTTACTGACGATGGAAGATATGGGAATGGACCATGATATGTCTTCAATGAAAGGTATGGATCATGATATGTCTTCAATGAAAGGAATGGATCATGATATGTCTTCAATGAAAGGTATGGATCATGATATGTCTTCAATGAAAGGTATGGATCATGATATGTCTTCAATGAAAGGAATGGACCATGATATGTCTTCAATGAAAGGTATGGATCATGATATGTCTTCAATGAAAGGTATGGATCATGATATGTCTTCAATGAAAGGTATGGATCATGATATGCCTTCAAAAACAGTAAGCTCTTCTGGATCTGATCAAGTGGTTTACGGATGGGCGAATGCATCAACACCAGCTGGTCTAAAAGCACTTCAATATAGTGATTTACAATCTTTAACCCCCCAAAAAGATACCCGTGCTCCAGAACGTGAAATTGAAATCCGCTTAGGTGGAAATATGGAGCGCTATATTTGGACAATTAATGGTAAGAAGTTTAATGAAACTGAACCATTTAAAGTGAAATATGGTGAGCGTATACGCTTGAAATTTGTTAACGATAGTATGATGGCTCATCCAATGCATTTACATGGCATGTTTATGCAACTGGAAAATGGCCAAGATCCTAGCAATATGCCGAATAAACATACAGTAATTGTTCCACCAGGTAAAACAGTTACAACTTTATTAACGGCTGATGAGTTAGGTGAATGGGCTATCCATTGCCATTTGCTCTATCACATGTCTGCTGGAATGATGAATAAACTTATTGTGGCAAATGTCGATAGTAATAGTACTGATTCGAAAGATGTTGTTGCTCAACCTAATACTAATGATAAGGGGGTAAATCAACATGCGCACCACTAAAAAAATATATTCTAAGACATTTTTATCTATAGCTTTAATTGGATTATCAGGTGTAGCTTTTGCAAATGATACTGCTGTTCAAAGCATGGATAGTAGTACTAAATCCTCTCAGTCCGAGAGTATGAAAATGCTGTTAAAAGAGCCTGGTGGATTAGGTTATGTTGATCGTAATACTTACCAAAATTCAACTTCTGGTAATGATGGAGATAATGGTATAGGCCTGGAAGCCAAAACTTCTAATAACCGAAATCATGATAAACATCTGAAAGAACATGGTGGACAAGTTTTCCAAATGACTAAGTTTGAGAATGAGTGGACTGTGGATGAAGATGGCAAAGGTGCTTTAGGATCGAAAATTGAAACATTGATAGGTACAGATGAAAATCGCCTATTTATTGAAGCAAATTTGGATAAAGCAGAAAGTCATGATCCAAAATATGATGTATCTGCGCTTTATAGCCGTAATGTAGCACCCTTTTGGGATGTACAGGCTGGGGTGAGATACAGTGAAGATAAAAATAACAGCAACAGCGATCGGGTTGATGGTGTTGTTGGCGTGTTGGGATTAGCTCCATATTTCTTTGAAACCCAAGCTTATTTGTACGGTGGTGAGAATAATTTTTGGGGGGCAAGCTTAGAAGTCGAGCGTGATTTCCTGTTAACCCAGAAATTGATCACACAACCTTATCTTGAAGTAGATGCTGTATTTAGCGATGATTCTAACTATGCTGCAAAATCAGGTTTGTCTGAACTAAAAACCGGTATTAAAACCCGATATGAAGTCACTAAAAGAGTCAGACCTTTTGTGGATGTTGCTTACCAATATGAAAAAGGACAAAAAGCAACTAACGTGCAAGAAGCAACTGAGTCCGAAAAAGGATGGAAATATGGTGCAGGCATCGAATTGGTATTTTAAAATACTATAACTTGAAATCATGAATAGTAGTTTCGGCTACTATTCATGAAATTGTTGCTATTACGATTCAATTCTGTAAAACTAAAAAAGCTTAAAATTTGGTCTATGTCTATGCAGTGGTTAAAAACATGCCTATCGCTGTTTTTATCGTTTGCTATCCTGTTAGTAGGATCGGCTGCTGTTGCCTCGTCTGTACATAAACGATGTTTAATGCCATCTGAACAGATGCAATCCATGCAAATGGAAGAGTCGAAAAATCAGAATATGATGCATACTGATTGTATGAAAGGAGAAGCAAAGTCCAAAAAAACTCTGCATGATCCATCCTGTCTGTCTGAACAAGATTGCATTATGTCTTTTACCAAGCTTGTATATGCTAATGACGTTCAGGGTATTTTGCACTCAATGGTTTCCTTTCCTATAGAGCGCTCAGCTTTTTACTCTTTAGATCAAAATCTTCCTTCTCCATACCCTTCGGGTTTATGGAAGCCTCCACGCTCTAACTAATTTGATAGTCCTCTATCATTCATAGAATTTTCTATGAATGTTCTGCGCGTGCGCGTAAACATTTTAGAGCAAAAAATATGAATATTTATAAAGAAAAGCAATCTCATCGTAAGAGATGGCCAATAGCTACTATCTGTTTCTGTCTGGTCTATGGTCAGGCTTATGCTGAGCCATTAACTTTGAATACAGCTATGAAGCTTGCTGAGCAATATGCACCTACCCTAAGAGCAAATAGTGCAAGGATTGAAGGGGCTGAAAATATGGTTTCAGCTTCAGGTATTTTACCCAACCCTAAATTATTTGTAGGTTTAGATAATTACCCTGTATCCGGCGATGCCGCATGGTCAGTCACACGCGAAGGTATGACTATGCAAAAAATTGGCGTGATGCAAGATTTTCCAAATCGTGCCAAAAGACAAGCTGAGGTCGATTTAGCAAAAGCTGAACTAGGTTCGGCCAATGCTCAAACTGAGATTCTGCGTATTGAGGTACGTCAGAAAGTCGCATCTGCTTGGCTTAAGCGCTTTTATCTTGAACGTAAATTAGCACTATATGATGAACTGTTTTCAGAGAATCGATTACTTTCTCAAATTACTCAAACACAGGTCATCTCTGGTCGTACAATCATTGCCGATGCACTTGATCCAAGACAAGAAGCCACGGTATTGCTTGACCAGAAGGATGATTTACTTCGTGATTTAAATAAAGCCAAGTTAGAGTTGCATCGGTTAGTCAGTGCAGAACCTACTGAAAATCTCTCTCAAATTGAAACCTTACCTGACCAAGCACCATCTATCTACCTTGATACATCAAAGCTATATCATCATTTGCATCAACATCCTGAATTAAAAGCATTTCAGGCAGAAAAGCAAACTGCTGAAGCAAAACTGAAGCAAGCTCAGGCTTTACAGAAACCAGATTGGGGTATTGAACTTGCTTATCAGCATCGAGCACCCGAATTTGGCGATATGATCGGGGTGCAACTAACAACAGAGCTTCCTGTCTTTTCAAAAAGACGTAGTAGTCCACTCATTCAGGCAGCTTTAGCCGAACAAAACAGGATTACCGCCGATCAAGAAGTCCAATACCGTGACCATCTCACTATGCTAGATGATGGGTTATCCGATCTTGATGCACTTGATCAGCAAATTAGACGTGCGATGCAAACAAGTATTCCACTCGCTAAACAAAAAGTGGGTTTACAGTTGGCAAGCTATCAAGCAGGTAAAAGTAATTTGTCTAATGTTATTGCTGCTCGACAAGCTCTTTTAGAACAGCGTTTGCGTCTCATTGATCTCCAACAGCAACAGGCTGTGACTAAAGCCCAACTTTATTATGCCTTTGAAGAACCGACCTTAAACCATGTTGAGGGGCAGCCATAATGTTAAGAAATAAATTAGCAGTTACTGTCATGGGCGTTGCGGTAATTAGTCTGGCTGCGGGTGGTGGTGCTGGATACTGGATTGCACATCAGAAATACAATCCTCAATCAGGTCCGCAACAGGCTGCCAAAGTGTTGTATTGGTACGACCCAATGAAGCCTGAACAGCATTTTGATAAACCGGGGAAATCGCCATTTATGGACATGCAACTGGTTCCTAAATATGCAGATGAAAATACTACGATGACTGAAGACAGTTATCCTGCGGTTAAGATTGATCCATCCCTCCAACAAAATTTAGCAATTCGTTATGCTTCAGTCGAACAAGCTGTGATGGGAAATACTTTGTTAACCAATGGTATATTGCAGACCAATGAACGACAGGTAGCTATTTTACAAACAAGAGCAAGTGGTTTCGTCCAACGAGTGTACGGACATGCTGTTGGGGATATGGTGATGCAAGGCAGTCCCATAGCTGATATTTCAATACCTGAATGGACAGGAGAACAAACTGAATTTCTAGCTGTACTCCGAACAAGAGATCGTTCTCTTATTCAGGCAAGCCGACAACGTTTACAGCTTTTAGGAATCCCACAAAATGTGATTAATCAAGTCGAGCGGACACATCGAGTGCAATCCAATATGACTTTAAGTGCACCTGTAAGTGGATTTATTGATTCGTTAGAAGTCCGCAATGGAATGGCTTTAGCTATGGGGCAAACGCTTGTCACCATCAAGGGGATAAGCCCAATCTGGTTAGAAGCATCTGTTCCAGAAGCACAAATTGCCGGGATAAAACGGGGAATGAAAGTTGAAGCTACTTTTGTTGCATATCCTCAAATAGTGTCCGGTAAAGTCATTGATATTTTACCAACTTTGGATAGCACGAGTAGAACCATAAAAGTTCGTATTGAGTTGCCCAATAGAGAGGGATTGCTCAAGCCGGGAATGTTTGCTTCCGTTAAATTCTCCAACAACCCACAAAGCAATTTAGTTATACCAGAGCAAGCTGTTATACGTACAGGTACTCGGAACGTTGTCATTGTGGGACATGAGCAAGGGCGTTTTGAACCTGTTGTAGTACAGTTAGGTCAAAGTGATGGCAATAAAATTGCAATTCTAAAAGGGTTGAAAGCTGGTCAGAAGGTGGTAATTTCAGGGCAATTCCTGATTGATTCTGAAGCAAATTTACAAGGTGTATTGGATAAGCTGAACACTGGACAATCGAAGACTTCATCTCAAGTGGTTAAGACATCAATATATCAAGGCATTGGTAAAGTTGAAAAAGTCACAGCTCAAGACATTACCATTTCACATCAGGCGATTCCTGAGTTGGGTTGGGGGGCTATGACTATGAGCTTTAAACAACCAGTGCAACCATTTACCCAAATTCAGCAAGGCGATCAGGTCCGTTTTAGTTTTACACATGCTAGAGATACTTACGTTATTTCTGACATTTCCAAGATGTCTATGACATCTATGAAGAACTAAACGGGAGGACGATTATGATTGCCCGTATTATTCGTTTTTCAATTGCAAATCGTGTATTTGTCCTGTTGGCCGCTTTAATTCTGGCTGCTTGGGGAACTTGGGCCGTAAAGAATACTCCGGTCGATGCATTACCAGATTTGTCTGATGTACAAGTAATTATTCGAACTAATTTTTCTGGTCAGGCACCACAAATTGTTGAAAATCAGGTGACCTACCCTTTAACAACAACCATGTTATCGGTGCCCGGTGTTAAAACTGTTCGCGGTTATTCTTTTTTTGGTGACTCATTTGTTTATGTCATCTTTGATGAACATACTGACCTTTACTGGGCCCGTTCTCGTGTATTGGAGTATCTAAATCAAATTCAAGGGAAAATGCCTGCAAATGCGAAATCTTCATTGGGACCAGATGCCACTGGCGTTGGTTGGGTTTATGAATATGCATTAGTAGACCCAACAGGACAGCATGATCTTTCGGAGCTGAGAAGCATACAAGACTGGTTTTTAAAGTATGAACTGAAGACATTACCTAACGTGGCTGAAGTTGCCACAATTGGGGGAATGGTTAAGCAATATCAGGCTGTCTTAGACCCAAGCAAGATGGCTACTTTAGGTGTCACACAAAACAATGTCATTGAGGCGATTCAAAAAGCTAATCAGGAAACTGGTGGTTCAGTTCTGGAAATGGCTGAAACGGAATATATGGTGCGGGCTTCTGGTTATTTAAAAACTTTAGATGATTTTCGCCAAATTCCTTTACGAACAAATAGTTTCGGTGTTCCTGTTTCTTTAGGTGATGTTGCAACTATTCAACTTGGTCCAGAAATGCGTCGTGGCATCAGTGAATTGAATGGGCAAGGTGAAACGGTTGGGGGTGTCGTGATTTTACGAGCAGGTAAAAATGCACGTGAAACGATTACTGCTGTGAAAGCGAAGCTAGCTGAATTACAACAAAGTCTACCGAAAGGTGTACAAGTTGTTCCTGTATATGATCGCAGTCAATTGATTGATAGAGCAGTAGAAAATCTCAGCCATAAATTAATTGAAGAGTTTATTGTGGTGGCTTTAGTCTGTGGACTATTCCTCTGGCATTTACGTTCAGCAATGGTGGCTATTGTTTCTTTGCCGCTTGGGATTTTATCTGCTTTCTTGGTGATGCATTATCAAGGGCTAAATGCCAATATCATGTCGTTGGGTGGTATTGCTATCGCGATTGGCGCTATGGTCGATGCCGCAATTGTAATGGTTGAAAATGCACATAAGCATATCGAAACTTGGCAACACGAACATCCTGAGCAAGTCTTGGAAGCACAAGTCCGTTGGAACATCATTACACGTTCTGCCAGTGAGGTCGGGCCAACTTTATTTTTCTGTCTACTCATCATTACCTTATCCTTCATTCCTATTTTTACTTTACAGGCACAAGAAGGTCGCTTGTTCTCACCACTGGCATTTACTAAAACCTATGCAATGGCAGCAGCAGCAGGTTTATCCATTACCTTGATTCCCGTTTTAATGGGTTATTGGATTCGAGGGAAATTACCTTCTGAACAGCGTAATCCACTGAACCGTTTTCTGATCAAAATATACAGCCCTATGTTGGATAAGGTTTTAGCTCATCCAAAGACAATTTTACTTGGTGCATTGCTAATTTTCCTTATTAGTCTTTTCCCTTTAACACGGTTAGGTGGGGAGTTTCTACCCAATATGGATGAAGGTGATTTACTGTATATGCCTTCAGCTTTACCGGGATTGTCCGCAGCAAAAGCTTCTGAGCTACTCCAACAGACTGATCGAATGATTAAAACCGTTCCTGAAGTTGCAACAGTATTCGGTAAAGCTGGTCGCGCAGAGTCAGCCACAGATTCTGCACCATTAGAAATGTTTGAAACCACGATTCAGTTCAAACCACGGTCTGAATGGCGTTCAGGTATGACACCTGACAAATTGATAAAAGAACTAGATAAGGCAGTCCAAGTACCGGGTTTAACAAACATTTGGGTGCCACCTATCCGTAACCGGATTGATATGTTGGCAACTGGGGTGAAAAGTCCAATCGGGATTAAGGTTTCAGCAAATGATCTGCAAGATATTGATCGGGTAGCACAGCAAATTGAACAAGTGGCTAAACAGGTGCCCGGTGTTAGTTCAGCTTTAGCTGAACGGCTCACAGGTGGTCGATATGTTGATGTTGATATTAACCGTATGCAGGCTGCGCGATATGGTCTCAATATTAAAGATGTACAGCAAATCGTCTCATCAGCGATTGGCGGGGAAAATATTGGTGAAACTGTTGAAGGCTTGGCACGGGATCCCATTAATGTACGTTACCCACGAGAGATTCGAGATTCACTGGAAGCCTTAAGAAATTTACCGATTCTAACTGAATCTGGTCAACAAATAGTCTTGAGTAGTGTTGCTAATATTCAAATTACAGATGGGCCGCCAATGCTTAAAAGTGAGAATGCCCGTCCAAGTGGTTGGATCTATGTCGATGTACAAGGACGTGACTTAGCTTCGGTTGTACAAGATTTGAAGCAGGCCATAGACCAAAAAGTAAAACGTTCTTCTGCCATGAGCATTAGCTATTCAGGACAGTTTGAGTTCATGGAGCGTGCGAATGCTCGCTTAAAAGTTGTTATTCCAATTACTTTGATGATCATTTTTCTATTGCTCTATTTGATTTTTAGGCAAGTACAAGATGCTGTTCTGATTATGGCAACACTACCTTTTGCCTTGATTGGTGGTATTTGGGCTATGTACTTGAGTGATTATCACTTTTCGGTTGCGATTGCTGTTGGTTTTATTGCACTTGCTGGTGTTGCCGCAGAGTTTGGTGTAGTCATGTTGTTCTATTTAAAGCAAGCAATTGAGCATGCACAGCAAAGCCTATCTTCTTCAACGGCATCCTTAACAGAGCAACAACTCAATAAGGCAATTCATACAGGAGCCGTGCTACGTGTTCGCCCTAAAGCAATGACAGTCGCTGTCATTTTGGCGGGGTTAATCCCTATTCTGTTGGGGACTGGAACAGGTTCTGAATTAATGAGTCGTATTGCTTTACCTATGGTTGGGGGGATGATTTCAGCCCCTCTCTTATCTATGTTTGTTATCCCTGCGGCATATCAGCTTTTAATCAAAAGAAAACTATCAAAGAATTGATAGTTTTATTATTTCGTCAAAAGAGGTTTTATTATGTTGAAATTTATGAAAATTGTGGCTCTTGTTGCAACTGTTGCTGCGTTAAGTGCATGTAGCAAAAATGAGGCATCAGAGCAAAAGAAAGCGGAAGCACCGATGGAGCAGATGAGTAAAGAGTCATCTACAGTTGCAACAGCTCAAGCTGTTGGTGTGATTACTGCTATTGATACGAAAGAAAATATTCTAACACTCGACCATGAAGCAATTCCTGCAATTAAATGGCCTGCAATGACCATGGGCTTTAAAGTTGCAGATCCAGCATTATTGAATGGTTTAACTGTAGGGGAAAAGGTTGACTTCGAATTAAAAATAGAGGGTGAGAGTCAGATTATTGTTGCTGTGAAAAAAAGCTCATAATCAGTTTGATACTTAAAAGAAAAATGGATGCGAAGGCATCCATTTTTCTTTATGAAATATTCTTATTTTGATTAAAGTCTACTAATAAGCTGATATGTAATGAAGGCAAAGAAATACGCAAGCCCAAATAAGTAAGTCGCCATAATAACAGGCTGTTTCCAGCTACCAGTTTCACGACGAATGGTCGCTAATGTTGCAAGACAATGTGGTGCGAAAATGTACCAAACTAATAATGACATCCCTGTAGCTAGCCCCCAACCATCAGGACCAGAGATTTGACTCAACAATGTTTGAGTTACAGTATCTTCATCTCCAGACATAGCATAAATTACACCTAAAGCAGCAATGACAACTTCCCTTGCAGCCATAGCAGGAATTAATGCGATACAGATTTCCCAAGTAAAGCCAATAGGTGCAAATATAGGCTGAATAATGTGTCCAAGTTGTCCAGCTAAACTATAGTTGATAGCAGGCATCGTGGCATGCTCAGGTGGTTGAGGGAACGTAACCAACACCCAAAGCAATATAGATAATGCTACGATAATACCACCAACTCTTTTTAGAAAGATCGTAGCTCGATCATAAAGTCCTAATGCAACGTTTCGAATATCTGGCAATCGATAAGTAGGCAACTCAAAGATAAAAATACTTTCTGTTTTATCTTTTCTAACTAGTTTCAAAAATAAAGAAACACATAATGCTGAAACAATTCCAGCCATATATAGTCCAAAAAGAACTAAACCTTGTAGGCTCAACCAACCATAAACTAATTTGTTTGGAATGAATGCCGCAATTAGCAAAGCATAAACAGGTAATCTTGCAGAACAAGTCATTAATGGCGCAATCATAATGGTTGCTAGACGATCTCTTTCCGAACTAATGCTTCGTGTTGCCATGACACCAGGAATAGCACAGGCAAAACTAGACAATAGTGGAATAAAGGAACGTCCACTTAAACCAGCTTTGGACATTAATTTATCCAAAAGGAATGCTGCTCGTGGCAAATAACCTGATTCTTCTAAAATTAAAATAAAGAAGAATAAGATAAGGATCTGCGGCATATAAGCCAAAACACTACCCGATCCAGCGATTACCCCATCAACAATAAGACTTCTAAGTAATGGATGAGTAATAAGCGGGCCAATTGTATTACCTAACCAAGCAATTGCATTTTCAATTAATGAGATAAAAGGTTGTGCCCAGATAAAAACGGCTTGGAACATGACAAACATGGTAAGCGTTAGGATGACTAAACCAAGTACAGGATGTAAGAAAATTTTATCCAAGAAAGCTGTTCTTGCATCACCGTTATCATTTTTTAAAATTACCTGTTTAGTAATATTTTTAATCTGATCAAAATGATTCAGATCAGAATGATAAGGAGTGACAAATAGATTTTTTTGATCTAATTGATTTAGTAGTTCTTGCACGCCTTTAGTTTTAACGGCAACAGCCTCAATAACAGGGATACCCAACAATTCTGATAGCTTATTAATATCTATCGAAATACCACGCTTTTTGACCTCATCCATCATATTTAAAACAAGAAGCATTGGTCGATTCAATGCCCTTATTTCAAGCACAAGACTTAAATGTAAATGTAAATTAGTGGCATCAACCACACATACATATATATCAGGTAGAACCTCACCCTCAAGCTCACCTAAGCATACAGCCCTTGTTACCTCTTCATCTAGACTCGTAGGCTTTAAGCTGTATGTGCCGGGCAAATCTAAAACTCGAACTGATTCACCAGAAGGTAGTTTAAAAAAACCTTCTTTCCGCTCAACAGTAACACCAGCATAATTAGCTACTTTTTGACGAGTACCTGTTAAAGTATTAAAGAGAGATGTTTTCCCACAATTTGGGTTACCAATAAGTGCAATATTTTTACTGTTCATTTGAAACAATCTCTACAAAAATTCGTTCAGCTTCATTCTTTCTTAACGCAAATCGAGAAGTTTCAATTTGAACCAATACTGGATCACCACCGAAAAGTCCCTTAGCTAGAACTTGTAAAGTTTCACCAATTCTGAAACCTAACAATTCAAGTCGTTCGAGAACTGGATCATTTTTATCTAAATATTGGTTACCTTTTTTTAGGTCAACAATTTTGACAAATTCGTTTGGTTTAACTTGGAATAAATTCATTTTTAATACTCTTATTTCAATGCCAAAATTTTTCGAGCACCGTTAAGTACGAAAAGTGAAACAATTATTCCTATAACAAGATCTGGATATGCGGAACCTGTCAAAGCAACTAGTATCCCTGCACAAATCACACCAAAATTGACTATGATATCATTGGATAAAAAGACCCAACTAGCCTTCATGTGTGCACCATCATTTTTTTGATGAGACATTAGGTATATACAATAAAAATTGGCAATTAGCGCTAAAGCAGCAATTCCAATCATCAAGAAAGACTCTGGCTCACTACCATAAATGAACCGACGCACAACATCTACAATTACAGAAGTAGCGAGAATTAACTGTAACCAGCCTGAAAGATGCGCTGCTTTTAATTGTTTTTTTACACTTTTACCAACAACAAACAGTGCTATACCAAACACTGTGGCATCAGCAAGCATATCCAATGAGTCAGCAATCAAGCCTGTAGAGGCAGCTACCAAACCACTGATAAACTCTATAAAGAATAATAGGAGATTAATCGCTAAAAGAATTTTTAAAACTTTTGCTTGTTCAGACGTATCTGCTTTTTCAGGCATTTCACCCACAGAGGCAGCGGTACTTTCAAGTTTGGCTCCAAAACCAAGTGCTTCAAGTTTGCTAGTAATTTCATTAAGACCATCATTATGAAAAACTTTTAATTTCCGATTAGGTAAATCAAATATTAGTCCTTTGACCTCACTCACTGGAGACAATGCCATACGAACCATTTGCTCCTCAGCAGAGCAATCCATTTTCGGAATCAGAAACGTACTGATTTCTTTTGCATGCTCTTTATTTACATAGGCTTCAGTTTTATTTAATTTAGCGCCAAACCCAAGAGCTTCAAGTTTTGCAGTGATTTCATTACTTTCACCATTATGCATAACTTTTAGGTTTCGATTCGGCAAATCAAAAACTAGCCTCTTAACATTTACCAAAGAAGATAAAGTCATCCGAACCATTTGTTCCTCTGCGGAACAATCCATTTTAGGGATTTTATAGTCACTGATGAAAGTCGCTACACCCTCATTATCACTGATTATCTCAGGTGAACTTATTGAATCTGGGGTGCAACATGAGTTTGACTGCGTAGAACATGGCTGAGTACTAGCACAAGAATCTTTTTCATCTGGCTTAGATTGTTGTGGTACTTCATTACCACAACAAGAGCTTTTACTTTCTTCAGCAGTTAAATCTTTACTGTTACCAGAATTTGTTTCTGATTCATTTTGATTTTGCTTAGTGTCTTCACAAGAACTTTCTTTATTACAACCGCAACCACTCATTGATGTGCCCATAGTCATATCTTTACTTATTGCATATTAAAATCTCTATAGCTACTATAGAGTCAAGTTGGATTTTGAGTATTTCTAATGTTTATGAAGATAGGAGAGCTCTCTGAGAAAACGTCGTGCTCAGTACTGACAATACGGTTTTATGAAAAAGAAGGTTTAATCCCGCAACCTGATCGAACTCAAGGTAACTATAGACTATATACTGAAGATTACATTGATCGGTTGAAATTCATTGTGAATTGTCGTTCTTTGAATATGAACTTAATTGAAATCAAAAAATTACTAAATTATAAGGATCTGCCTAATCTAAATTGTTCTGATGTGAATGAGCTTATCGATTCACATATTAACGATGTAGAGGAAAATATTCGGAAGCAGCAGAAACTCATACAGCAGCTATTAGAAATAAGAAAGACTTGTGATGGGTTATGTACAGTGGACAAATGTGGTGTACTGAAGAAGTTAGCCTGAATAAAAAGTTAGTGATCACATTTGTTTCTCAAACTTACTGATACGTATATTGGCTTATTTAATATTATTGCTAAATTCTTAATCTAAAATGAATTGTTTACAGCAGTTTTTCAAATTTAACTAGCTTATTTAATGGATTGTATTTTGCAGACCATCATATATGAAGTTGCATATATATGCTAATTCATATATAAAGATATTAATATATTAGAGGTCCCAGTTTCATGACAACTTCATTAGATGTAAAGATTTATCACAATCCTGCTTGTGGCACCTCTCGGAATACTTTGGCTTTGATTCGCAATACAGGAATTGAACCAACCGTTATTGAATATCTCATTACACCACCTAGTCATGACGAATTAGTTAAATTGATTCAGGATGCAAACTTAACAGTAAGAGAGGCTATTCGTCAGAATGTAGATCCTTATCGGGATTTACAGCTTGATCGTAGTGATTTGAGTGATGAACAACTACTCAGTTTTATGCTTGAACATCCTATTTTGATTAATCGACCATTTGTTGTTACTGAATTAGGTACTCGCTTAAGTCGTCCTTCAGAAGTTGTCTTGGATATTCTGCCATTACCACAAAAAGGTGCTTTCACTAAAGAAGATGGTGAACAAGTGATCGACGAAAATGGTCAGAGAGTAAATTAAAAAATTTAGTTCTTGTATGTGATTATCTGCATATCCAAATTTATAGGTAGCAAAGATGGATCAAGTTAATTTTTTTAAATGCTTATCAGATGAAACCCGTCTCAATATTGTCACTTTAATTGCTGAGAATAAAGAACTCTGTGTTTGTGATCTGACAGAAAAGCTACAACTGAGTCAACCAAAGATTTCTAGGCATTTAGCTTTATTACGCTCTTCTGGTCTCTTACAAGACAGACGACAAAGCCAATGGGTGTACTACAGCATTAATCAACAACTTCCAGCATGGTGTTTTGAAATTCTAGATACTTTAAAAAAAACATCATCTAGTCAAGTTGTAAGCAATACCAACACGCTTTCTATAAATAGTTATTGTGAGTAATAGATTATGAAATTCCTTTTTTTGTGTACTGGAAATAGTTGTCGTAGCATTTTGTCTGAAGTGCTTTTTAACAGTCGTGCTCCTCATGACTGGAAAGCATACAGTGCAGGTAGTAAGCCATCAGGACAGGTGCATCCATTGACTATTGAAACTTTGGAAAACCTTGGTCTTTCAACAGAAGGTTTATGGAGTAAAACCATTGATGACTGTGAGCAATATAAACCTGATGTAGTGATTACTGTGTGTGATTCAGCAGCTCAAGAAGTTTGTCCTCTTTATTTGGGGGGAGCGATCAAGGCACATTGGGGCTTGGCTGATCCATCACATTTAGACTTGCCTAAAGAGGAAAAATTAAAAGCTTTCCAAGTGACAGTAGACCATATCAACCGTCGTTTAGATGCTTTATTTGCACTTGATACAGCAAATATGTCTCGTCCTGAATTAATTGCTGCAATCAATCACATATCAGATATTGAATGAGAAAATCATGGCTCAACAAAGACTGTCATTTTTAGATCGTAACCTGACGCTATGGATTTTCATTGCGATGGGGTTGGGGATTGCGATAGGTGTCTTCTTACCTCAAGCTTCCGTTACTTTAGACAAAATGAGTGTGGATTCTGTCAATATTCCAATTGCGATTGGTTTGATTCTGATGATGTATCCACCGTTAGCCAAAGTGGACTATGCAGCTCTACCACAAGTATTTAAAGACAAAAGAACATTAACTTTGTCTTTAGTACAGAACTGGATTATTGCTCCTGTATTAATGTTTGCATTAGCAATTATTTTTTTGCATAGCTATCCAGAGTATATGACTGGACTAATCCTGATCGGATTAGCTCGTTGTATTGCAATGGTTTTAGTTTGGAATGGTTTAGCCTGCGGCGATAACCAATATGTAGCAGCATTGGTTGCATTCAATAGTATCTTTCAGATTTTGTTCTTTAGTACTTATGCTTGGTTATTTCTTACCTTCTTACCACCTTATTTTGGTATTGCTGGGCAAGTAATCAATGTGGATTTTTGGACGATTACCCACGCGGTATTAATTTACTTGGGTATTCCTTTTTTTCTTGGTTTCTTGACCCGTTTGATCTTAGTCAACGCCAAAGGCTTAGAGTGGTACCAAAATGTCTTTTTACCGAAGATCAGTCCATTAAGTCTATTGGCATTACTGTTTACTATTGTTGCTATGTTTAGTCTCAAAGGTGGAGATGTAGTGAGTCTGCCTTTGGATGTAATTCGAATTGCGATTCCATTAACAATTTACTTTATCGTAATGTTCTTCATTAGTTTCTTTATGAGTAAGTGGATGGGTAATGACTACCCAAAAACTACAGCAATTTCATTTACTGCTGCGGGTAATAATTTTGAGTTAGCACTGGCTGTAGCCATTGCAACCTTTGGTTTAGCATCGCCTGTGGCATTTACTACAGTCATTGGGCCATTAGTTGAAGTACCAGTTTTGATTGCTTTGGTCAGTGTCTCTTTATGGCTAAGAAAAAAGTATTTTGAATCGGTGTAAATCTATGAATCTCCCAAATGTTGATATGAATCTTCTTGATCGACCTACTTTAGAGAAAGTTCAAGCTAAAGCACTGGATCATGCACCACGCATCTTATTGTTATATGGCTCGAATCGTGAACGTTCTTATAGTCGTTTAGCGGTGATGGAAGCAGGACGAATCTTGGAGGAGTTTGGTGCTGAGGTGAAAATCTTTCATCCGAAAGGATTGCCTTTGCCAGAAGATGCCGATACTGAACATCCAAAAGTAAAAGAATTGCATGAACTTTTGGCTTGGTCAGAGGGTATGGTTTGGTGTTCACCTGAGCGTCATGGTTCTATGAGTTCTATTTTTAAATCCCAAATCGACTGGATTCCTTTGGCTGGTGGTGCAATACGTGCGACGCAAGGTAAAACTTTAGCACTTATGCAAGTTAGTGGTGGTTCACAATCTTTTAATAGCGTTAACCAGATGCGTATTTTGGGGCGCTGGATGCGGATGATTACAATCCCGAATCAATCTTCAATTCCTAAAGCCTTTTTAGAGTTTGAAGAAGATGGACGTATGAAAGCATCTTCTTATTACGATCGTATAGTAGATGTGATGGAAGAACTCTATAAGTTTACATTACTTACGCGTGGACAAAGCCTGTATCTAACTGATCGATATTCTGAGCGTAAAGAATCTGCTGAAGAATTATCTAAACGTGTTAACCAGCGTAGTCTGTAACACATTGGAGAGAACTAAATGCAAAGTAGACATTCACGTCTGATAATTCTCGGTTCTGGCCCTGCGGGCTATAGTGCAGCTGTCTATGCAGCGCGTGCAAACCTTAAACCTACTTTAATTGCGGGTTTACAACTAGGTGGGCAACTTACAACAACAACCGAAGTTGACAACTGGCCGGGCGATCCTGAAGGTTTAACTGGTCCTGCATTAATGGATCGTATGCAAGCACATGCTGAACGCTTTGGTACAGAACTCGTCTATGACCATATTAACGAAGTGGACTTAAACGTACGTCCTTTTGTTCTAAAAGGTGATATGGAAGAGTACACATGTGATGCTTTGATTATTGCAACTGGTGCTACAGCTCAATATCTTGGCCTAGAGTCTGAACAAAACTTTATGGGACAAGGCGTAAGCGCATGTGCAACATGTGATGGTTTCTTCTACAAAAACCAAAAAGTAATGGTTGTAGGTGGTGGTAACACTGCTGTTGAAGAAGCGCTTTATTTATCAAATATTGCTTCACATGTAACGCTAGTACACCGCCGTGATAGCTTACGTTCTGAAAAGATTTTGCAAGATCATTTATTTGCTAAAGAAAAAGAAGGCAAAATCAGCATTATCTGGAATCACGAAGTTGAAGAAGTATTGGGTGACAATACTGGTGTAACAAGTGTTCGCCTTAAATCAACTCAAGATGAGTCTAAGCAAGACGTAGAGGTTCATGGTCTATTCGTTGCAATTGGCCACAAACCAAATACTGGAATGTTTGATGGTCAATTAAACTTACGTGATGGCTATATCCAAGTACAAAGCGGTACTTCTGGTAATGCAACAGCAACTTCTGTAGCTGGTGTTTTTGCTGCTGGTGACGTCGCTGACAGCATTTATCGTCAAGCGATTACTTCAGCTGGGTCAGGCTGTATGGCTGCTCTAGATGCTGAAAAATATCTAGATCAATTGAACGATTGAAAAGCTAATTCAATCACTTGAAAGTTTTAAGAAATAAGCCCAGTCTGTTAAACAGGCTGGGCTTTTGATTTTGTTTATGACAATAAAGAAGAGGGAGAGATAATTTGTCTCAATTACAAGCTGAAGTAGATGTAGTCATTATTGGTGGTGGACAAGCAGCTCTTGCTACAGCCTATTTTTTAAAACGTAAGAAAATTCCATTTGTGATTTTAGATGACCAAAATCAGGCAGGTGGTGCATGGTTACATGCTTGGGAGTCTTTACGTCTTTTTTCTCCAAATACTTGGAGTTCGTTGTCGGGCTGGATGATGCCAAAAACTGAACAAACTTATCCAACGCGGAATGAGGTGATTCAATACTTATCTGCATACGAACAACGCTATCAATTTCCTGTCATTCGACCTATACATGTTGATCATATTGAGAAAAAAAATGACTGCTTAGATGTATATGCGGGTGATAAATATTGGCGAGCAAAGGCCGTTGTCAGTGCTACAGGTACATGGAGTCAGCCTTATATTCCACATTACGAAGGATTAGAAAGATTTAAAGGAATACAAACCCATTCAGCACATTATGTTAATCCAGAACCTTTTATTAATAAAAAGGTTCTAGTGATAGGAGGAGGTAACTCTGGTGCTCAAATTCTTGCTGAAGTTTCAGAAGTTGCAGACACTATTTGGATCACAGTAAATCCTCCTCAATTTTTATCGGATGATGTTGATGGGCGTGTTTTATTCCTTCGAGCAACAGAACGTTTGAAGGCACAACAGGAGGGACGAATAGTTGATCAACCCATTGGTGGTCTAGGGGATATTGTCATGATTGATAGTGTCAAAGATGCACGTGAACGTGGGGTATTACATAGCAGAGAACCCTTTAAAGCATTTAAAGAATATTCGGTTGTTTGGGAGGATGGTTCAACACAATTGGTTGATGCTGTGATTTGGTGTACAGGCTTCAAAGCATCCCTAAATCACTTAAGGAGTCTAGGAGTGATAGAACCTAATCAGACTGTTGCTGTCAATGATGGGCGTTCAATAAAAATAAACAACCTTTGGCTAGTTGGTTATGGTGAATGGACAGGCATGGCATCGGCAACATTAATTGGGGTTTCTAGAACAGCCAAAGCAGTAGTCGATGAAATAGCTGTTTACTTAGCTATAGATTAAAAATTCTTAAATAAAGGATGGCTAAAGATATAGAAGGTTTATATATTTTTTATATCAAACACTTATATTTTTTTTTGGTGGTATTGGTTCTAATTTAGTTAGTGATCAATAACTGGAAAATTTTAACTAGACTCTAGTTGCTTAATATAATTCCCAATAAAACTAGTCTACTGTTTATATACTCTTTCATGAGTAAGGAGGTATCTGAGTACTACAAAAGTTGTTATTACTCAGATACCGACAGATTTAATTGAGCTAATTACACTGTAAGCAGAACCAATTACAGAGATGAAATCATGAAGTCTATAGATGAAATAAAAGCTCAAGAGGTATGTGTAGCTATTCTATTAGATAAAAAAGCTACTAATACGCAAGCCAAGATACTTCCTAGTGAAAATATAATCATTGATAGGTTACTTGAGCGTAAAGTTGAGTTACAACATGCTTATAGTGAGTTGTATTCAAAACTAGGGAAATATCATCAAGCCCTCACAAATTTTTTAGATTTGTTAGTAGAAATTACTTCAATGCATAGTCCAGAGGAAGTAATAAAGTCTAGAGCTGCTCAGAAAAAATTGAATGAGATTAATCAGCAAATTTCTATTAAAGCTCATGAATTAGCAGCTCTCCTAGAAACTAGATCCGAGTTAATAAATACTTCTGGCTTTATGACAGATACCCATTATCACATTGGTAATGTAATTCGTGAAGCATCTCAGAATAATCCGTATTTTAGAACATCTTTGCTAGATAAATTAAAGCAACTCCAAGGTCGGTTTGATCTTAAATATTGGCCTCGGTTAGATGATGTAATGAAAGTTATCGCTGAAGATGCAAGAATGGCCGTACCTATTGCTATTGATTCTATTACTGAAGTGGCAACAAGAGGTGAGAGAGCTTCCTTAGTTGATTATTTTAGAGCTTTATTTGAAGCTATTGAATGTAATCGTCAGAAAGAATATGGTTTCTTACCTAATGACTTTAAGTTAACAGATAATACAATTGCTACTTTAGCTAATTGCGCCTTAGCTTTAGAGCCAAAAGAAATGATTGATGGCCTATATGTGAAAAATTTTAGAAGTCGTGAACGCAAACGCATAGGTAGTGACTCCTAATTTTAAATATGTGGACAAGTCTGGATTTGTCCACATACATAAAACAATCTATAGACTACCTATCCCTATAACAGAAAGTATTTTTACTGTTATTTATTATTTAAGATCATTAGAGGTTAGTCAGACTGTAATTCTGTTAGAAAGACCGTGACTAAATTAGGTTTTGAATGAAGGAATTATGGGCAGCTTATGTCAATTCAATATCTAACATATCAAACTTTAAATATTGATTTATTTAATTAAATTTATTCTTTTATTTCAAAAAAATCTAACAAAGACCATATCACTGATAAATATTTAAGCAATTAAAGTAGTTCTCAATAATTAGTTTATGATAATTACCAAAATGGGAATTGAGTTGTATTTTGAAATGGTGTAATTTATTCCCAAATTGGGAATATTTTTAAATGAAGCTTTTAGGTCTTGAAAAAATAACAGTGATTGAGTGTGAGTTTGCTAAAAAATGGCTCATAAGTTGGATCTCTGAAATACGTGATGCTCATTGGCGGGGCGCGGAAGATATTCTGAAACAATTTCCAAAAGTATCTATTTTGGAAAATCAATGTTTCGAATTTTCGATACATAACTCTAAATGGGTTATTTGTCTACAAATCGCGTTTTCTCAAAGAATAGCGATTATTAAAGCTGTAAACATTAAAGGTGCTAACAATGGAATTTAAAGTTATTCGTACAAGAGAGCAGTATCAAGCTTATCTTGACGAAGTGCATTCTTTAATTATGCTAAATCCGGCTATAGGAAGTCCTGAGAGTGATCGGTTGGAATTATTATCGGTTTTAATAGAAGATTATGAAAATAAACAATATCCGATAGAGGCGCCTGATCCTATTGATGCAATTCTATTTAGGATGCATGAGAAAGGGTTAAAACAAGCTGATTTGGCCCCATATTTTGGTACTACTAGTAGAGTTTCTGAAGTTCTTAATCGAAAAAGAGCTTTAACCGTAGATATGATCCGAGCATTATCTGTAGGGTTGGGACTGTCGGTAGAGACATTAATTGGTTTATCAAATTCAAAGAATACATTAGATAAAAATAATATTGATTGGTCTAAATTTCCTGTTAAAGAGATGAAAAATAGGGGGTGGTTAAAAACATTTCTTGCTGATACGGCAGCATCAACTGAGAGTATTATCCAAAAATATATTGCTCAATCAGGGTTACAAATCGGCTCAGCTTCTTTTAAACGAAAGTTGTCTGGTGATGCCCAAACACCTAATACGATGTATGCACTGTATGCGTGGCTAGCTAGAGTCATTCTCCAAGCTAGAGATAAGAAAGATAGTCTAGGAAAATATGACCCTAATTTAATAAATAGTAATTTTTTAAGAGAGTTAGCTCAATTAAGCTGGTTTGAGCATGGGCCAATATTAGCAATTGAATACTTAGAAAAGCATGGAATTGCTGTAGTCATTGAGCCTCATCTTAAGGGTACGCATCTTGATGGAGCGGCATTGAAGGACAGTGACGGCACTCCTATTATTGGGCTAAGTTTACGATATGACCGATTGGATAATTTTTGGTTTACGTTACTACATGAATGCGCACATATTTGGAAGCATGTTGATGAAACAGAAGCATTTCTCGATGATTTAGATTCATCAAGTATGGAGGATCGGAGGGAGGCTGAAGCAAATCGATTGGCAAGAGAGGCATTTATACCAAGAGGAGTTTTGAGACGTACAGAGGCATTTATCTCACCAAGTAAAGAATCTATTGAAAAGTTGGCTAAAGAGTTGAGAGTTCATCCAGCAATCATTGCAGGGCGTATTCGAAAAGAGTTGGGAAATTACACCTTATTTTCAGACTTGGTTGGTCAATATCAGGTCAAGGCATTATTAACCAATTCTCATTTATTAAGTGTTGAGGAGTAGAGATGATGAAAATTCCAGAATATGTCCCAATCATGAAAGCGAAGCAAGGTGAATTTGATGCGATAAAACCTATTAGGTCTGAGCAGTTAGAATATCAAATACAGCCAACTTTCCACCCTTTATTTGAAATGCCTAATATTTATAAAGAAGGGGTTTCAAGACTTGTTGATATTAATAGCCGTTGCGAGAAAATAGGGAAATTATGGAGTGGAAATATTGCTTTAGTGGATGGTTATTTTTGGAAACCATCTGAAGCTTTATTGGAGAATGGTGAGCATTTCCTAACCTATACGTATAACAAATTGTTTGCATTAGGAGTAAAGGTAGTTCCTGTAATTGGTTATGACCGTTGGTTTGATCAAATGAGCAGTCTTTATCATCAAACAATGAAAAATTTAAATTATCCAGAGGCTCCTTATTTTTGTATTAGATTAGATGGTGAGGCAATGTATGATATTGATGAACCTGATTTTTTCAAAGAACAACTAGAATCAATTATTTCTGATTTAAAATTAGCAGAAAATAATTGTTCTATATTATTAGATTTTGGGGATGTAAGTGTCAATCGTATAACAATTGAACAGATGCTAAGCAAGTCTAGAGACTTTTTAGAAGTATTAACTGAATATGATTTTAAATACATTTCTATCAGTGGAGCTTCATATCCTTCAAGCGTTGCAGAAGCCATTGAAGATCATGATACGGATGGTCCAGTACTTCGAAAAGAAATGGTTGTATGGCAGACTTTAAGAAACATGTTCCCTAATGTTAAATTGAAGTTTGCAGATCATGGAGCAAGACATCCAGCTCCAGAAAAGCAGATTATTAATCAACATACGAATGGAAAAATTATCTACACTATAGATAAAAATTACTATGTCGTAAGAGGCCATCCATTTTCTAGAGATGGTGGAAGTCATGGGCATAGAAAGCAGCTAGCAATGAGATTAATTAATTCTATCTATTATGAAGATGTAAGCTTTAGTTGGGGAGACAATAAAATCTTTGAATGTGCGCACGGTATTAATAATTTTATAGGAAATCCTACGCAATGGGTTGCAATTGATACGAGCCACCACATTCGGTATGTCTTAGAGGAAATAGGATCTTTTGAGCTAGCTTATCAAAAATAGATCAAATAAAAATCCAGCCATTCATAAATGGGCTGGATTTTTAAATTATTTTTCAGTAATTAAATTTTTACACTAAATTTACACCATGAATTTTATTTTTGTTTCTAAGTTTTTAATAATAAATGATATTTTATTTTAGTTGATCCTATCCATCATTGGGGCAACTGAAATACGAGGTTGTAACGATTGAAGTGATTGCATAATCAATAGACCCAAAAGTCGCTAAATTAAAGAAAGGGCAGCATTATACGGGGTTTAGCTCTGAATCGACAGAGACATTTAATCGCGTAATTTATAACCGCCCTTATGATGAATGTAGAAAGATGATTTTTAACAAATTACCTTATGAGTGAGCCAACTGCTTTTTTTGTAAGAAGGCATCAATCACACTAAATAAAATACAAAACAGAACGAGTCCAACCCCTGCAAGGCAAGTCATGGCCCATCCACCATGATTCCAAGCAAAAATTCCTAATGCCGAACCAGCTGCGCCACCAATAAAGTAAGTGGTCATATAGATGGCATTAATACGGGATTTAGCATCTGGACGTAGACGGAAAATAATACTTTGGTTACTGGTGTGAACGAGCGCGAGTGCTAATTGAATTAACGCAAACCCAATGACATATGTAGAAAGTAGAGTTTGTCCAAAGTAGAAACAAACCCAACTGACTAAGAATAGTCCACAGCCCATCCAAGTAAGTAATTTTGTGTAGCCTTGGTCGGCGTATTTACCAATATAGCGGGTTGATAATGCACCAAAAATACCAACTAGAGGAACGAGTCCAATAAACAGATCGGGTAAATGGTGTGCTGAGGTCAGTAGTAAGGCGATAGTGGAATATAAAGTACTTACTGCTGCAAAGGCGAAAGCACCTGTAAGCGCTCTTAGTAATAGTCGCTTTTCCTGCTTTAAAAGCTGAGCCATGGAAACAAAAATTTGCCCATAGTTCATTTTCATACGCAAGACGTAAGGTAGACGACTTTTTAAAGTAAATGCCAGTAATAGCATTAATACGCCGCTTACCACATAAACGACTTTCCAGTGGAAAAGATTGGAAAATAAACCGGCCAGACTGGTAGAGAGTAAAATCCCGACCAATAAGCCACTCATTAAAAAACCAATAATCTCGCCTGTTTTTTCAGGTTTGACTGTCATAGTAGCTAATGGAATTAATACTTGAGCTGCAACAGAAAATAAGCCCGCTAAAATTGTACCAATCCAGAGCATAGGTAAGTTAACAGCAAAGGCAGAAGTAAATAGACCAACTGCGCAAAGCACCATCAAAAACGGAATAGCTTTGGCTTTATTGACGATGTCACCCATCGGAACAATAAAGAGTAGACCAAGGGCATAAGACACCTGAGCAAATGTCACTGTTAAAGCGGCTTGTGCTTGAGTTACAGCAAACTCTTGCTGAATAGAGTGAATTAGAGGCTGACAGTAATAATTCACACCTGCACATAAGCCACATGCTGCTGCCATCAACCAAAGCAAAGGTTTATTTTGACTGATATCTTCAGGGGTAGACATGATATTCTCTCGGTTTTATTAGGTGTATGCTGTTGCTTCAACTTCAATGAGCATGCGCTCTAATGCAAGGCGTGGTACAGGAATGAGCGTACAGGCTGGAAAAGGATGATTTTTCCATAGATTTTGCATGATTTTAATTAAAATTTGGTGTTTTTCATCTGAGTGGTCAACAATTAAAACCCTTAAAACAGCAATATCTGAGATTTTTGCTTCTGCTGCTGTTAATGCATTTTGAATGTTATTAAAAACTTGAGTGGTTTGTTCTTCAAAATTTGGGCTTAATTCCCCTTTCGAATCTTCACCGCCTTGTCCTGCAATATGAATAATATTTTTAAAATTTTGGACTACAGCAATATGGCTATAAGCATTTGGCGTTGGGTTATATAAAGTAGAGGGATTTATGATTCTAAAAGCTTCTTTATTCATCGGAACTCAACCTTTCAGTAAAATTTAGATGAGTATCCAACCTCAACTTAAGTTGAGGTCAAGAGAATTTAATGTTTTAGTCTTTTCTTTCTAAGCGTAATCATCATTACCCCTACAATATTGAGTAGGCAACCGACCCATTGCCACATATTAAGATGTTCATTTAAGAAAACAACGGCAAGTAAAATAGTTAAAACTGGTCCGATTGAAGCGATCATTGCAGATTGTGATGCACCAAGACGTTCAATACTTTGTATGAGCATAACGGTGGGTAAGACAGTGACTAAAAAGCCTAAGCCGATTCCATACCAAATTACACTTGAGGGGAGCTGTAATATTAGTTGAATAGGGTGAGGAGTACTTAGTGCGTAATGTGTTAATGCCCCAATACAGGCCACAGTTAACGCTAAACCTGTGAAATTCCAAGAACCAAATTTTTTAATTAATGGCGGGGGTAGGAGTAAATAACCAGCAAATGCTACCGCACTTGCAAATACAAAACTTGTACCTAGCCAGAAATTGCCCTGAATTGGTGCGTTGTTATGTTCTTGGAGCATCACTAGCACGGTTCCACCATAACTAAGAAAAATGGCGATTAAACTTTTTATATCTAATTTTTGTTTGTAGAGCAGGCTTGATGCAATCACGGTAAGTGTTGGATATAAAAATAAGATAATTCGCTCTAAAGAAGCACTAATAAACATAAGGCCCATGAAATCAAGCCAGCTGGCAAAGTAGTAGCCTAATAGACCGGCAAAAATTAAAATTAGCCAATCCTTCTTTTTTATGCCCTGATTATGATGCCTATTGAACCAGCAAATTAATAGAAAGAACGGTAAGGCGCTTAGCATACGTAAAGCCATCAGGACTGTACCGTCTACTAATGGAGAAAGGGCATAAGTTTGTTTAATAAAGATTGCTTTTGTGCTGAATAGAAAAGCAGAACAAAGCGCGAAAAAAGACCCAATTTGAAACGAAGATAAAGAAATTTTCATATACAGGACTGTATAAGAGAGACTATTGTCTGCAAAAAAAAGAAAAATCTTCCTATATTACACCTCAAGTCAAATATCGTGAATCATCAGTTCAAAATATGGGTATTTATTAAATAAATAGTGGATGGTATTTTCAAAAAGTTCAATTAGAATCCAAATTCTGTACAAAGAATACACATGGGGGAAACATTGCGGGTTGCAATGTTTTTGACAATGAGAAATTAGCTTGAGGAACGCTCATGCAGATCGGAATCCCAACCGAAACTGTCGTCGGTGAAAATCGTGTAGCTGCTACGCCAGAGACAGTAAAGAAGTTGATTAGCGCTGGTCATAGCGTTGTGATTGAACGTGGTGCTGGTGTAAAGGCTGCGTACATTGACAGTGCTTATGAACAGGTCGGTGCAACCATTACGGATGATGCCTATACGGGTAGTCAAATTATTTTGAAAGTTCGTGCGCCACAAGGCGGGGAAATTCAAAAACTTGCAGCAAATACAGCTGTTGTAGCAATGTTTGATCCTTATCGTAATACCGAGCTAGATCAGTTTGCGAATCAGCAAGTGTCTGCTTTTGCTCTGGAATTGCTTCCTCGTACGCTTTCTCGTGCACAAAACATGGATGTGTTGTCTTCTCAGGCAAACTTGGCTGGTTATAAATCAGTTTTGCTTGCGGCTGCCGAGTATCAACGCATGTTTCCAATGCTGATGACTGCTGCTGGTACTGTAAAACCTGCACGTGTTGTGATTATGGGTGTTGGGGTTGCGGGCCTTCAAGCGATTGCTACAGCAAAACGTTTGGGTGCTGTTGTTGAAGCAACAGATTTACGTCCAACAGCTAAAGATCAAGTTGAGTCTTTAGGTGGTAAGTGGTTAGACGTACCAATGTCTGAAGAAGAACAGCAACGTGCAGCAGACGCAGCAAAAAATGGTTATGGCTGGATGCCGGGTGAGCAATACATCAAAGACCAAGCTGCGATTGTGGATAAAGCTGTGTCGAATGCCGATATCGTGATTACAACAGCATTGTTGCCGGGTCGGGATGCGCCGCGTCTGATTAAAGCTGAAACTGTTGCCAAAATGAAGCCGGGCTCTGTCATTTTAGATATGGCAGTTGAAACGGGTGGTAACGTTGAAGGTTCTAAAGTTGGCGAAACTGTTGTGACTGAAAATGGTGTGAAAATTTTGGGTATTCCAAATATTCCAGCCACTGTTGCGACAGAAGCTTCTGCATTATATGCACGTAACGTTTTCAATTTCGTAGAGACTTTATTCGACAAAGAGAAAAACTTTGCGATTAATCAAGAAGACGAAATCCAAAAAGCCCTATTGGTCACTCATGGCGGTCAAGTGCTGCTTAAGCGTGGTTAAGGAGATTTCTCATGGTTGAAACTATTACAATTTTCGTCCTTGCCATCTTCGTAGGTTATTACGTAGTTTGGGGTGTTACACCAGCTTTACATACGCCACTTATGGCGGTAACTAACGCATTGTCATCAATTATTGTCGTTGGTGCGATGTTGCAAACAGTCGGGCTGCCTGTACTTGGTGTAGATGCAAATGTTGCATTTCAAAGTGTGAATGTTGTAAGCGTACTTGGTGCGATTGCGGTATTTTTGGCAAGCATTAATATTTTCGGCGGCTTCGCAGTAACTGCACGCATGTTGGAAATGTTCAAGCCTAAGCAAAAGAAATAAGAGGGCTTTGACATGGAATTTATTCAAGCAAATGCAAACTGGTTGTACCTTGTAGGCGCAATTCTCTTTATCTTGACGCTTCGCGGTCTATCTGGTCCTAAAACAGCAATTCAAGGTAACCGTTACGGTATGATCGCAATGGCGATTGCAGTTGTAACAACCTTCTTTGTTGCCAACAACCCGGTTATTTGGATGATTGGCGGTGCAATGGTGCTTGGCGCGATTGTGGGTATTGCACGTGCACGTACTGTACCAATGACTCAAATGCCTGAAACTGTTGCACTTATGCACTCATTGGTAGGTTTGGCTGCAGTTTTAATTGCAGTTGCTGCAATTTTACATAACAACCAGCTTACAGCATTGTTTGCTCAAAACGAGGCAGCATTAACAGCGGCTGGCGTGCAACATGCGCACATGAGCAAAGTTCATTTATTTGAATTGTTTGTGGGCTGTTTCGTTGGTGCGATTACCTTCACAGCATCTGTATTTGCTTACGGTAAATTGGCTGCGAAAAAATGGGCTAAAACAATTTCTGGTGCATGGGTTAAACCTGTTCAAGCGCTTATCTTTGTTGCGATGTTGGCTTGTGGTTTCTACTTCTTCACAACTGGTAATATGACTGCTTTCTGGGCAATGACCGCACTTGCACTTGCATTTGGCTGGGTATGGATTGCACCGGTAGGTGGTGGTGACATGCCTGTGGTGGTATCGCTTCTTAACTCGTTCTCTGGTTGGGCAGCAGCAGGTATTGGTTTTACCCTTGAAAACAACATGTTGATTGTTGCGGGTTCGCTTGTAGGTTCATCTGGTGCGATTCTGTCATACATCATGTGTAAAGCAATGAACCGTTCAATCATCAACGTATTGTTTGGTGGTGCAATGGGTGGTGCGGCAGTTTCTACAGCGGCCAAAGGTGAACAAGTTCAACGTAACTACCGTTCAGGTTCTGCTGATGATGCTGGCTTCTTGATGTCAAATGCAGACAGTGTTGTGATTGTACCGGGTTATGGTATGGCGCAAGGTCGTGCACAAAATGCTGTGAAAGAGCTGTGTGAAATTCTAAAAGAGCAAGGTGTTCGTGTTCGTTTCGCAATTCACCCAGTTGCAGGTCGTATGCCTGGTCATATGAACGTATTGCTTGCTGAAGCAGACGTAGCGTATGAAGATATCTTGGAAATGGATGAGATTAACTCTGACTTCCCGGCAACTGACGTAGTACTTGTTATTGGTGCAAACGACGTTGTGAACCCTGCTGCAAAAGATGACCCAGGTTCACCAATTTATGGTATGCCGATTCTTGAAGCACATAAAGCACGTACAATCATGGTGATTAAGCGCTCTATGGCAACAGGTTATGCAGGTCTTGATAATGACTTGTTCTATAACGAAAAAACAATGATGATCTTTGGTGATGCTAAGAAAGTTGTTGAAGACATGACTAAAGCAATTAATGGTACAGGCCACTAAGTTGCTTTGATACAAAAAACCACCTTCGGGTGGTTTTTTGCTTTTTGGGATTTAAAGAAACTTTTCTACTAAGTTCATTGATTGTTGGTAGAGGTCGCGTGCCAGTTGCTGGTTTTTGGCATGTGACGATTTCCAGTCAGGCATATGCGCGCTGACATATTCGCCATTGCGATTTTGCCATGAGTCTCCAATCGCCATTTCTGTAATGAGCTTTGCGGGAACTGACGTTGGAACTAAACCTACTTTCATGGCTGCATAAACTGGTTTGGGTAAGTCGCGATAAATATCGGAGGCAACACCACCAGGGTGTAGTGCATTATTGGTAATTGAACTGTCTGCTAGTCGTTCAGCTAGTGCATTGCTCAAGAGCAAGTTTGCAAGCTTGGATTGTCCATAATAGAACAGGGGGTTGTAAAAACCTTCTGCACGAAATTTATTAGGTTTAATTGAGCCAACCCAGTGAGCAATAGAAGCAAGATGAACAATGCGTGCTTTAGGTGACTGTTTTAAAGCTGGAAGTAACTTTTGAGTAAGTAAGAAATGACCTAAGTAATTAACGCCAAATTGTTGCTCAAAACCATCTGCGGTGAGCTGTTTTGTTTTTGCAAATAGCCCGGCATTATTAATAAGCACATCAAGGCTGCCATATTTATCTGTAATTTCATTAGCAGCTTTTCGCGTTAGCTCAAGGCTATTCAGATCAAGAGAAACAATATCAACTTGTCCTTGGTTGAGTGAGCGTAGTTTATTTTGCGCTTCTTGTGCTTTTTGAGAATTTCGGCATGCCAAAATGACATGTTGCCCTTGTTTTACAAGTTGTTCGGCTGTGGCAAAGCCAATCCCTGTGTTGGCGCCTGTAATGAGTATTTTCACTTTTTAGTGCTCCGGTTATGCTATTTATTGATGAGACTATAAGAGTAGTTATAGTGCTGTAATTCTGACAATTTGTCATGTCAAATTTAAGTGAGATTGATGACTAGCTCCTAAGTGCTGTTAAAGCTTTGATGAGGATATCTGAGGCTATAAAAGATAATTTTTTTAAATAAAATTTTGATTAGTTATATAAACAAAAAGCGGCTCAAAAGAGCCGCTTTTTTTTTAAAGCAAAAATTTTATGCGACTGACTCTGGGGCAGTACGCCATAAGCTTTCTAAATCATAGAATTTGCGGGCAGTTGGTAGCATCACGTGTACTACAACAAAACCAAGATCAATTAAGATCCATTCGGCATCTCGTTCGCCTTCAACGCCAATCGGGCGGAAACCAGCTTTTCGAGCTTCTTCTGCAACATTGTCAGCAAGTGCTTTGACGTGACGAGTAGATGTACCACTCGCAATGACAATAGCATCCGCAACGTTGCTAATAGAACTAACATCTAACTGTAGAATATCTTTTGCTTTTACATCAACTAAAGCGTCATGGACGACTTTGAGACAAGCTTGTACGTCTTTATTTGAGGTGTTCATTGCGAAATCGTGAGAATTAGACACGCTGGGCGATGGTTCTAAATTCATATAGGGTATATTTTCCTGACAATTACTCACTATCTAATATAGTGGTTTTCACTCAGAATTTCAAACGAAACTAGTAACAGTTTATATATTTACATCATCGGAAAAATATTTGTTTTTCCATGTAAATGACTGATTTGAACCATTTTTAGGTTTGTATTCTGCCGCAATGTAGCCCATATAAGCACTTTGTTTGATCCAAGAAAATATTTGTTCGTAAGGAATCTGGGCTGTATCGGGTTCATGGCGTCCCGGACAATCTGCGAACTGAATATGGCCAATCTGGTGAATATTTTCTTGTAACCCTTCAAGTACATCTTCACCCATCATTGCCATGTGGTAACAGTCATATTGCATTTTTAAAGCAGGGTGGTTGACTGCTTCAAGCATCTCTTGGGCTTGGGCAATGTTCTGTACTAAAAAGCATGGCATATCTGTGCCATTAATCATTTCAAATACAGGTTCTATGTCGTGTTCTGTAAGTAAATCACAAGCTAGCTTTAAGTTGCTTGCAAGTGTTTTAAGGCAAGGAAGTAAGTCAGAATCTTGAGGTTGCTTACCTGCCAAAATATTAACACGAGGCACTTTTAAGGCAGTGGCATAGCGAATAGCTAACTCTAGTGCTTCACGGAATGCTGCTTCTTGGCCAGGTATGCCTGCTAAACCATTTCCACCTTGCATAAGATCGCCAGCAGGAACATTAATTAAACATAAACTTAGGTTGTAACGTTCAAGTTGGTCTTGAATATCGGAAATGGAAAGTTCGTATGGGAATTGGATTTCTACATGTTCAAAGCCCTCTGCGTGGGCCAATGCAAAGCGTTCAATTAAAGAAACTTCGGTAAAAATCATGGATAAGTTAACGGCAAGACGACCCATACACAAACTCCGTTTATTATTGCTCTACTATTTGAATCATAGTAGCTAAATCTTTCTCAGCAAAGCCATTTTTTTGGTGAGTTTGTAGCTGTAATAGAGCTTTTTGTGCAACAGGGATGTCTAAATTAACATTGTTAGCCAATGTTACCGCGTTGTTAAGATCTTTGGATAATGTTTGAACTTTCCATTGAACAGGCTCAAAAGTATGTGTCGCCATACGTGGAGCCAGTATTTGAAAAGGCTTTGAGTCAGCAAAACCACCTGCTAGGGCGGGAGCGAGTAATGTCGTGTCTACACCTGCGCGGTCTGCTAGTGCTACAGCTTCGGCAATAAGAGCACTGTTTGCTGCCACAATCAGTTGATTACAAATTTTAGTGGCTTTACCCCCACCCGTATCGCCCCCACGTGTTACACGTTGGGAAAGCACATTATAAACAGGACTTAAAGCTTCAATAGTTTGAGCATCTCCACCTGCAAAAATGACAAGTGTACCTTGTTCGGCACCAGCGGTTCCCCCTGAAACAGGAGAGTCAATCCATGTCACATGTTGTGACGCGGCAGCCTGAGCAAGTGCTTTTGTTGCAGCAACGGACAGGCTTGAAAAATCGACAATAACTTGATTTGCTTTTAAATGAGGCTGGACTTGCTCAAATACGGCTTTTTCAACTTTTTTGTCAGCTAAACAAAATAAAAAAATAAGGGATTTTTCGGTGTTTGAAAGATCGAGAGCGTGTGCGCCAATATCGATAAGTTCTTCACAAGCAGATGCTGTTCTGTTCCAGACAGCAACTTGAAAGCCTGCTTGAATAAGACGGCTAGCCATGCGGCTTCCCATAAGCCCTATACCTAAAAAAGCAATAGGTGTATTACGATCAAAATTCATCTTCAAAGCTCTTATCTATATTGGCGCGGTAAAAATTTAACTTCCGGGTGTTTATCTTTTTTACGAGCAAGTTTGCTATTTTTACCAAGTAATAATTTAAGTTGCCAGATTTTTTCTAGGCGCAATGATTTTTCTGGTTGATGCTCCATTGCATCTAATACGCGTTTTGCGGCAGTTAAGGCATCTGGTGAGCGTTGCAGCATTTCTGAGGCAATCGCATTTGCTTTTTCTAATGGATTTTTACTTAAGTGAGTTACAAGGCCAATATCTTTTGCATAGTTTCCGTCAAACACACGGGCAGTTAAGGTGAGTTCTTTGGCAAGGTCAACACCTATTAAACCTTTAAGTGAGCGGGTAAGTCCCATGTCAGGTACTAAACCCCAGCGACTTTCCATAATCGACATTTTAGTCTCTGGGTGAGCAATGCGAATATCGGCAGCCAGCGCAAGTTGCATCCCCGCACCAAAGCAATAACCTTCAAGTGCTGCAATCACAGGTACAGGTAAGTTCTGCCAAATCAGAAAGGCTTTTTGGAAAAGGCTTTGTCCCGGCTTTACAAGTTCCCAAATCGCAAATGCGGAGTTTTTAGGGTTGTTAAGGTCAGATAAATCAATACCAGCACTAAATACTTGTGCTTCACCAGTCAAAATTACACAGCGGATATTTCGGTCTTTTTGTATGGCTTTAGCCGTTGAAACGAGTTCTTTGAGGAGGGCAAAACTCATGGCATTACGTTTATCAGGACGGTTTAGATAAACTGTTGCAATACCATTATTTTTTTCAATACGTAAAAGTGCCATGAAATTCCCGCTTATTTTTTTATCGATAAACGGAGCATAACATGGCTTGAAATTGGAAACATGACAGGTCAGTCATGCCTTTTTACAGGTTCTTGTTTAGTCGGGTATAACTAAAATTTGATGAGCTGCACTTTCAACTTCTTTAATAACAAGACCTAATTCATCGAAACGTCTCATGACTTCTTCAATGAAGCCATCGTCAGCTCTGCGGCGCTCTTTACGTAATGTTGAAACAAATTGCTCGAAGTCACCAGTAACTTGTTGAAGCTTTGGTGTGCCTACATAGCGAGTTGCACCATAGAGGCGGTGCAACACATGTTCGAGTTGAGGAAAGTCTTCAAGCTCAATGAGTTGCTGCATTTCACCTAGCTCGGTTGGGAAACTGTCTACCAACATTTTCAATAAGTCTTGGGCAAGATCTTCTTTATTTGCAGCTAATTGTAGGCTTTGTTGCCAGTTTAATATTTCTGGGTCGAGTGCCTCGGCAACAACATGGTGATCTTTATCTAAAGCTTGTGCAGTGAAATTGTTTTTAGTCCATTGAGTTAAAATCTGAATGATTTGCTCCATTTGAATTGGTTTGGTGACATAGTCATTCATACCAACTTTCAGAAGCTTTTGTTTTTCATCAGCAAGGGCATGGGCTGTTAACGCAATAATTGGAAGCTGCATTTCTCCATCTAGCGTTGACTCTAGTGAACGGATCGCGCGAGTAGTATCAATGCCTGACATAACCGGCATTTGAATATCCATAAACACCAAATCAAACGGTTTGAGTTTTTGGTCAATGCGTTCTTGGATGATATTCAGCGCTTCTTGTCCACTTAAGGCTTTAGTGGTTTTAACATTTAACTCACCTAACAATGCTTCTAAAACAATTAAGTTCGGTAAATGGTCATCGACCGCTAGAATATGTAAACCCTGACCATTAAAGTCTTGTTGTTCCTCTTCAAAAATAGGTTGGTTACTTAATAATTGAATGAGACCGCTACGGCTTAATGGTTGGTAAAGTGGGCGAGCACGATATTCAGTGAGCATGTTTGGCTCAAGGGTCATTTGATAGCCGTAAACTGCTAAATTGCCCTGATAGCGGCTACGAATTTCTTTAAGCAGAGCTTCTGTATCGCCACTATGATCAACAATAAGCCATGTATTGTCTTTCTGATCGAGGTGTTTTAGGCGGCTAAACAAGTCCAAAATTGATTGAGTTTCAATGTGTGGAACTTGGTAATTTTCAAGATAGTACCGTAAAACACTTGCCGTTGCAGGGTGTGCTAAATAAGACACCACTTGTAAGTGTTCGAAGTGAGGGTGTTCTATCTCATGCTCTTCATCTACAGCAAACTGTGCAGTAAACCAGAATGTTGAACCTTTTTCTGTTGGTGCACGTTCTTGGTTATCTTCAAAACCAATTTGACCATGCATGAGATGAACCAGTTGTTTGGAAATTGCAAGGCCTAAGCCTGTACCACCAAATTGACGGGTAACAGATGCATCGCCTTGTGAAAATGATTCAAATAACTTTTTACGGTCAGTACCACTCAAACCAATACCACTATCTTGAACGCTAAAATGCAGCAAACATTGACCAATGTCATCATGCTCCATACGAACACGAACAATAATTTCGCCGTCTGGCGTGAACTTGATTGCATTTGAAATTAGGTTGGTTAAGATTTGCTTAAAGCGTAAAGCATCTCCAATGACTTCTTGAGGAATGTTGTCTGCATAATAAAATGCCATGGCAATATGCTTTTGCGCAGCCAATGGAGACAGCATATCCATCACATCGAAAATTGCTTCTTCTAAATCAAACGGTGCTGTCTCAAGCTCTAATTTACCTGCATCAATTTTTGAGAAATCTAATACATCGTTAATTAATGCTAATAGATGGGCAGAAGATTTTCGAATAGTCTGTAAATAGAGATTTTGCTCATTACTTAGATTTTGTTGGCGAAGTAGTAAATGAATAAAGCCATCAATACTGTTAAGTGGTGTACGAAGCTCATGACTGATATTGGCAAGAAAAACTGATTTTGCCTGATTTGATGAAATCGCTTGGTCACGTGCTTGACGGTAAGTAATGTTTTGAACTTCGAGGGTATCTAATGTTCTACGTAAATCTTCTTCGGTTTGTTCGGTGTGTTCTTTAAGCTCTAAAAAACTAAAATGTAGTCTTTTCACCACACTTGCGATATCACGTTGGAGTAAGCGTAATTCACCCGTACTGTTAATGACCATATGCTGATCTAATGTGTCTGCATTGAGTCGCTGTAGTTGCATCCGAATTTCGTACATTGGTGCAACCCAGCGACGAGAGAAGAAATTTAGACAGAGCAAAAGTAAGAGCAGCGTCATTAAACTCGTAATAACTAAAGCGATCAGAATACGATAACGTGCTAATTCTAGTGGTTGATTATCCATTTCAATCACTAGCCAGACAGGGGTTTTACCTGTGATATTGCTGATGCGAACCCCATAAATATTGTTATTGTTATAAGAGATCGGGCCAAAAAAACTATTGTTTTGCGTAAAGTTAGGCCAATAACGATTATCTCGATAGCCTACACTTAAGTAAGTCTGACCATTACTGTCAATTAAAGCAGCACGCTTGAGATTTTTTTCACTGAACATGCTTTGCATAATATGTTGAGCATGGTCATATTCATCGGGTTTGAGTTCTACTAATGTATAGAGATCTTTAGCGATTTGATTATAACGCGCCAAAATAGCTGAGGCATGATGCAGTTGCTGTTGTTTTGCAGAGTAAGATGTTTCAGTTAAAACCAGAAAAGCACCAACACCAGTTAAAATCATCATGGGCACAAAAATAAGAGCAATCAATTGCCCATATGCATGATTCAGACGTAAGCGTTTCGATAAGGTTTTATTGAAATTAGACATGGCTACATCGGATTGATCTCTCTGTAGGGCATATTATCACGCTTTATTTTAAAACAGACGGCATTTTATAACTGACTGGGCTTTAATCACTTTAATTAAAAAGCATAGTGAAATGGGTGCAGTACCGATCATTTTTTCATACAATAGTGCCACCCCGATTTAGGTGTTGATCATGAGTAATACACAACCTGATTTTTTAGCCGACGAATTTTTGTTAGATCACTATGTAGGTAAAACACCTCTAGTCCGTTTGCAGCGCTTGGCTTGTCACACGCAGGCAACGGTTTTAGCAAAATTGGAAGGTAATAATCCGGCAGGTTCTGTAAAAGATCGCCCTGCATATAACATGATTATGCAGGCAGAAAAGCGTGGTCAAATTAAACCGGGTGATACGTTAATTGAAGCAACTAGCGGCAATACAGGTATTGCTTTGGCTATGGTTGCGGCAATGCGCGGCTATAAAATGAAACTTATCATGCCAAATAACATGAGCCAAGAACGTAAAGATGCGATGTTAGCTTATGGCGCAGAGCTGATAGAAGTGACTCCACAGCAAGGTATGGAAGGCGCACGTGATTTAGCTTTGCAAATGGAAAAAGACGGCAAAGGTCATGTTTTAAACCAGTTTGGTAATCCTGATAATGTTGAAGCTCATTACCTGACGACAGGTCCTGAAATCTGGAAGCAAACGGGTGGTAAAATTACTCACTTTGTAAGCTCAATGGGTACAACCGGTACCATTATGGGTGTTTCTAAATATTTAAAAGAACAAAATCCAGACATTCAGATTGTGGGCTTACAACCTGCAGACGGTTCAAGTATTGCTGGTATTCGCCGCTGGCCAAAAGAATACTTACCAACAATTTTTGATAGCAGTCGTGTAGACCGAATTATTGATATTCCTCAAATTGAGGCGGAAAAAACCATGCGTAAATTGGCTCGTATGGAAGGGATCAGTGCAGGTACATCTTCAGGTGGTGCAGTTTGGGCATCAATTAAGATTGCAGAAGAAAATCCAGAAGCTGTTATTGTTTGCATTATCTGTGACCGTGGCGACCGCTATTTGTCTACAGGTTTGTTCTCAGTACAGGACGATAACTCATAATTGAGAGAAAGAATGCGTTTCCCAACTTTAGTTTTTGACATTGAAACTTTAACTGATTTAAAAGCGGGAGCGCATTTATATCATCTTGATTTGCCAGAGGCAGATGTTGAACAGGCACTTACAAAAATCCGCCGCCAAGAATCAGGTATGGATTTTCAGCGTTTGCCATTGCATGAAATCGTTTGTATCTCTGGTTTATGGATTGATGAATCGGGCTTTAGACTGTTTTCTTTTAGTCGAGAGCACTATTCAGAAGCTGAAATTTTACAGAAATTTCTATCTATTTTTGACAAGCGCCATCCCACTTTGGTGAGTTGGAATGGCTCACAATTTGATTTGCCGGTTATCTTGTTCCGTGCCATGTATCATGGTCTTTCTGCACCGGGCTTGTTCGATCAAGGTGAGCTTGATAGCCAGAAGCGTTTTAATAATTACCAAAACCGTTATCACCACCGTCATATTGATTTAATGGATGTGATGGCAATGTTTAATGGCCGTAATTTCCAGAAACTTGATGAGGTTGCCTGTATTTTAGGTTTACCAGGTAAGCGTGGTGAATCGGGGTATCATGTTCCTGAATATGTACGTGCTCAGCAATGGTTAAAGTTAACCAGTTATTGTGAGGGTGATGTACTCAATACATGGTTTATTTATTTGCGTTGGTTGTTACTTAAAGGTCAAATCAATGTAGATGAACATAATCATTGGATTAGTTCTAGTATTGAATATTTACAGACTATGCCTCAGCAGGCCGATTTTCTTGAAGTGTGGCAACGTACGTCGAAACATACCGACTTTACATCCCACTATTTTAATCCTTTAGATTTTTAGGTTCATTCTTTGAAACAGCAAGCCAAATCTCGCAAAGCTCAGCAACCTGAATATATTTTTCAGGTTGAAACTCTTTCTCATGAGGGGCGAGGAATTGCGCACTATGGTTCTCATCCGGATCATCCGGCAGATAAGCATGGTAAAAAGGTATTTATCCGTTATGCGTTGCCTGGAGAAACAGTAAAGGCTCAAATTACGCATGAGGCTAAGCGCCTTGAAGAAGCTGAAATGATTGAGCTTTTAGCAGAACCTTCGTCAAATCGCGTAGAGGCTGTTTGTCCTCATTATGGTATTTGTGGCGGCTGTAGCATGCAGCACATTCATCCAGATGAGCAAATTCGCTTAAAGCAAAATGTACTCCAGTCACATTTACAACACTTTGCGGGTATTCAACCTGAACAGTGGTTAGAGCCAATTCGATCTTTACAAAGTGATTATCGCCGTCGAGCGCGTATTGGTGTGCGCTATTTGCCAAAACAGGACCGTTTGATTTTAGGTTTCCGTGAGCATCATAGTAATCGTTTAACTTCTATCCATACCTGTAGTGTTTTGGATAAAAAGTTATCAGCTAGCCTGCCAGAATTGCGTACTTTACTCCAAAGTCTAAAAGGCAAAGCACATATTGGTCATGTAGAATTAGCAAAAGGTGATGATGAAATTTCTTTATTGGTTCGCCATGTAGAAAAATTAAACAATTCTGATGTCAACCAATTAAGACAATTCGCGTTACACAAAGGCTGGCAGTTGTATTTGCAACCTAAAGGTCCCGAAAGTCTTCGTCGTATTGATGAAGATCAAGGCGCTATGCGATTACATTATACTTTAAATGCATTTGAAGTAAATTTTGCTTTTTCGCCATTGGATTTTACGCAGGTCAATGGCACAGTAAATGAACAAATGGTGCAATTGGCATGTGAATTGCTTCAATTGCAGCAGGGTGACAGAGTACTGGATCTGTTTTGCGGATTAGGTAATTTTTCGCTTCCACTTGCACGATGTGTTGGTGCAAATGGACAAGTTGTTGGTGTGGAAGCAAGTGAAGAAATGGTGCAGCGAGCAACGGATAATGCCAAGTGCAACAATCTGGTGCAAGCAAGCTTTTTTTCACAAGATTTAACAAAAGATTTTTCGCATCATTCTTGGGCAAATCAAGGATTTGATGCATTATTGATTGATCCTCCTCGTGCTGGTGCATATGAAATCATGCAGTATGTACCAAACTTTGGAGCAAAAAGAATCGTTTATGTATCATGTAATCCAGCAACACTAGCAAGGGATGCAGGTGTTTTGGCTCAACATGGATACAAGTTAAAAAAAGCAGCGGTTATGGACATGTTTACGCACACAGAACATGTTGAATCAATTGCTTTATTTGAAAAAATTCAAGAGATAAACGATTAAAAACATGAGTTACATATCCAGGAGAATGGTATGGTCACAGTACGTGAACAGTTACCTGAACAACTAACTGAGTTGTCAGAGGAAACGACTGTAGAGCATGCCGCCGAAACACAAGTCGGTTTAGCCTCATGGTTGGATCGGGTTCGTGAAATATTAGATGGGGCAGAGCTTAAACAACTCGAAGAGGTTGCGCATTTAACCCTGCAAAAAGAGTTAGATTCAACGGTTAATCATCGTTCCAATACATTTGCTACTGGTGTTGGAATGGCGGATATTCTGGCGCATTTACATGTAGATGAAGATACTTTATCTGCTGCAATGCTTTATCGTAGTGTTCGTGAAGACATTACTGATATAGAAGAAGTAAAGCGCAAGTTTGGTGAGCAAGTCTATAACCTTGTCAAAGGTACTTTGGCAATGGGTAAGCTTTCAGAACTCATTGAAAAAAATAAACGACTAGAAGACCATTTTAATAACAACCAGAGGGAACATTTAAGCGGCATTTATAAAATGCTGATTTCAGTGACTGAAGATGTCCGTGTTGTTTTAATTAAGTTAGCTGAGCGTACTTATTCTTTACGTGAGTTAGCCAACTCTTCACGTGAACGTCAAGAGCGTGTGGCGCGTGAAATTCTTACTATTTATTCGCCATTGGCGCATCGCCTTGGTATTGCACAGCTTAAGTGGGAACTAGAAGATTTAGCCTTTCGTTATTTGGCACCAGACCGTTATAAAGAGATTGCTTCATTACTCAATGAAAAGCGTCTTGAGCGCGAACACTATATTCAGTTCGTAATCGACCGCTTAAAAAATGAATTGGCATCTTACGGTATTGAGGCGGAAATTACAGGTCGAGCAAAACACATTTATTCGATTTATCGAAAAATGAAAAGTAAAAACCTGAGTTTCGATCAGCTTTATGACATTCGTGCCTTACGTGTATTGGTGAATAGCGTGCCGGAGTGTTATCACTCATTAGGTATTGTTCATCAAATCTGGCGCCATATTCCACACCAGTTTGATGACTATATTACCAACCCGAAAGCTAATGGTTATCGCTCATTACATACTGCTGTAATTGCTGAAAATAAATCTTTAGAAGTACAAATCCGTACTCATGAGATGCATGATGAAGCAGAATTAGGTGTATGTTCGCACTTTAACTACAAAGAAGGCTCAAAGAATACCGACCATTCTTTTAACCATCGTTTACATTCGCTTCGTGCCGTTTTGGAACATTACCAAGAACGTAATGAAACCACAGTACACCAAAACGAAGATGAGACGGAAGGCTTTGATCAGCTTCAAGACTTTGAAGGTTTTGAAAAGATTTATGTGTTTAGCCGTGATGGTGATATTAAAGAATTACCACGTGGTTCAACGGTTTTAGACTTTGCTTATCATGTGCATACAGAAGTAGGAAACAAGTGTTATGCGGCACGTGTTAACCAACGCTATGTACCATTAACCTATACGCTAAAAACTGGTGAACAGGTCGAGATTTTAACCAAAAAAGACCGTGAGCCTAACCGTGACTGGTTGGTGAACTCTTTAGGGTATATCAAGACAGCTCGTGCACGTGACAAACTACGTCATTGGTTCAGACAGCAAGATCGTAGCAAGAACCTTGAAGTTGGCCGTGAGTTATTAAACAAAGAATTGTCTCGATTGGCGATTCACCCTAAGAGTATCGACCTGAACGACTACTCATCACATTTTAATGTGAAAACAGGGGATGACATTTTAGTTAGTCTGGTCAGCGGTGATATCAGCTTGCATGCCTTGATTAATCAGATTAATCGTCAAATGCATCTGGATCAGGATGAGCCTGAGCTGGTACTTAAACCAACATTAAATCCGCGCGCCAGTCATACTTTGTCTGCGCATGGCATCTTAATTGATGGTTTAGACAATGTTGAGTTACATATTGCACAGTGTTGCCAACCAGTTCACGGGGAGTCAATTGCTGGCTATATCACATTGAATCGTGGTGTAAGTATTCACAAAGTCTTGTGCTCTGATTATCAACGTATGATCAAGCAAGAACCAGAACGTGCTGTTGAAGCCGATTGGGAAATGCAGCCAACTCGTGGTCAAAGTGTTCAAATTGTGGTTGAAGCTTATGATCGTCGTGGTTTGCTCAAAGACTTAACTCAAGTGATTTTCTCTGACCAAATTAATATTCGTCAGGTGAATACAATTTCTGAGGCAGATGGTATTGCCAATATGAAGTTGCTCATTGAGGTCAAAGGTTTGGCTCAGCTTTCACGTTTGTTGGCTCGTTTAGAGCAACAACCTGGAATTATTAGCGCACGACGCATGATTCAAGGTGTTTAATTAAATTAAAAAAGGCCGTCAATTGACGGCCTTTTTTTTTAACTACTTTCTTGATAAATAAATATTAGTTAAACGATTTAAAAACTGTGGACTTATGGTTGAGAGTTGATAAAGCAGTTTGGTTTTTATACCAACTGGAGTGTGGGTAGGAGTCCAGAAATGAGCTTTTTTCTCGACAAGTGAAAGGACCTGCTGAGCAATATCATTTGGTGTTAAGTCAACGCCCATATTTTGAATACTACCTGCATCCATATTATTGACCATTGCGGTTTGTACAAATAAAGGCATCACATCTAAAACACGAATACCATATTTTTTCCATTCCACATCTAAACCTTCGGTAATTCCGCGAACTGCAAACTTACTGGCTGAATAAGAAATGAGATCAGCTTGCCCGTAAATTGCAGAAGCCGAAGAAAGATTAATGACGCGTGCAAAAGAAGCTTGTTTTAAATAAGGGAGTGCAGCATGGCAACCGTTGATTACACCGTTTACATTAATATTGATTGTTCTTTGGTGTGAATTGATATCGATGTGTTCAAAAGCCCCAGAATATAAAATTCCTGCGTTATTCACTAAAATATTAAGCTCGCCAGCCCAGTCAGTAAATTCTTTTAATATATGTTGCCATTGCTCGTAATCACTGACATCTAAATAACCAGCGCATGCATTGGGTCCTAACTCTGTTGCTAAGCTTTGAGCAAGTGATTCGTTAATATCATAAATGCCTACTTTATATCCTTGTTTGTAAAATACTCGTGCAATTTCTGCTCCAATACCTTGAGCTGCGCCACTAATCAGAATGCTATGTTTCATCTTTTTTTCTCTTTATCGTTACAATATGACGAATGATTTGCCGCTTTAATTTTGATCATAGCAAATTAAGATTTTAAATTTACTGACCAACTTTTTGAACTTGAGGGTTACCATGGATAAATTGCTTAAAATTATGCAAGAGCTACGTGAAAAATGTCCGTGGGATCAAGAGCAAACCCCAATGTCACTGACTAAATATGCAATTGAAGAAGCATATGAAGTCGAAGCTGCTATCCGTCAGGGCGATATTGATGAAATTCGAAATGAGTTGGGTGATTTGTTATTACAAGTTGTATTTCAATCGCAAATGTTTAGCGAACAAGGGGCGTTCAATTTTCAAGATGTAGTTGAGGCAATTAGTGAAAAATTGATAAGACGTCATCCACATGTTTTCCAGGCTGATCAATTTAATAACTTAACACCAGAACAAGTAAGCGAGTTATGGAAACAAATTAAACAACAAGAGAAGCAAGGCAAGCCGAAATCAAGATTAGATGAAATTAAACATGGTCCTGCACTGACTCAAGCACACGAAATTCAAAAGAATGTTGCAAAAGTCGGATTTGATTTTGAAACAGTAGAAGATGCTTATGTAAAATTAGAAGAAGAATTAGGTGAATTCAAAGAGGCGCTTAAAAATCAAAATATTGATGAAATTCAAGACGAATTTGGGGATTGTCTGTTTTCATTAGTCAATGTAGGACATAAACTTAACATTTCAAGTGAAACTTCACTTTTATCAACCATACATAAATTTAGAAGTCGTTTTGCTTTTATTGAAGAGCAAGCTATAAAACAGCAAAGAACATTAGAAGACATGACCTTGTCCGAGATGGATGAATTGTGGAACCAAGCAAAACGACAATTACATTCAGGGGAAAAACGACATGCGATACAGCATGAGACTTTGGAAAAATAATTGTTTTATTTTAATGATGTTGTGCTTAGGTGTGATTTCACCTTCGGTTTTTGCTCAATCGTTTGATCAGAATTTTCAGGAATGGAAGGCTAAGCAGCAGATGTACGACCAAAAGTTAAACGTCTCTAAGTCTTCTCATTCTTATGGTTCTAAAATTTCTCAAACGAACAGTTTAAATGATTCTACTGGGCAGATTCATTTAAATCAGGCCACTGTAAATGAGTTTCGGCAGCTAAAAGGTATAGGTGAGAAAAAGGCTCAAGCGATTGTGGAATACAGACAAAAGAATGGGGGTTTTAAAAATATTGATGAAATTAAAAACGTCAAAGGAATCGGCCCCGCTATTTTTGAAAAAAATAAATCACGTTTAGCCTTATAAAAGTTCTGTTCGTCAATTATCATTTCCTGCGCAATCTAAAGAGAATCAAATTGCCCTTTGTGTGTGTTAGAGCTATGATTAGCGACAACTTGTTATTTACGTCCTGACGTAGGAGACAGCGTCTTTTGCAAACCTTGCGAGCGTCAAAATGTGGTTTGTCCACAGCCCAACTTCCTTCTTCGATTTTAGATGTGATCGATAGTCTGACCAAAGCAGGCTATGAAGCTTATATTGTTGGGGGTGGTGTCCGTGATTTAATGCTAGGACTCAATCCTAAAGATTTCGATGCAGTCACCAATGCAACACCTTCTCAAATTAAAGAAGTTTTTGGTCGTCGATGCCGAATTATTGGCCGTCGATTTGAATTGGCACATGTCTATTCAGGGCGTGAGCTAATCGAAGTTGCTACTTTCCGTGCCCCTCCTAAAAAAGCAGTCACCAATGCTTCAGGCATGATTTTGCGTGACAATAACTGGGGAACCATCGAACAGGACTTTGCTCGACGCGATTTTTCTATCAATACGCTTTACTACCAACCACGTAAAGGTATTGTGCTCGATTTTTGTAAAGCAATTGATGATGTCAAAAATAAGACTTTGCGTTTATTGGGCGACCCTGTACAACGTTTTGAAGAAGATCCGGTGCGTATGCTACGGACGTTACGTTTTGCAGCGAAGTTAAACTTTAAAATTGATCCAGCGATTCTCGATATTTTTGATGTTGAGATGACGCAGTTGCTTCGTGATGTTTCTCCGCACCGTTTATACGATGAGTCTCAGAAGCTTTTCACAATGGGTCATTTGGCACGTGTATTACCAATGCTGATTGAATTTGGCGTGTGGAAACAGCTTTTTGCTGATATTCGCCCAGATTTGACGCCATTTATTCAACGTGCTGCAAAAAATACAGATCAACGTATTCAAATTGGTAAAACCATTAACCCTGCATTTTTTTATGCAGTTTTATTGTGGCAGCCATTTTTAGAACGTTGTGACTTTTATTTAACAAAAGGTGTAGTACCAGCTGAAGCTCGTGCTCAAGCTGGTTTAGATGTTTTAAAACGTCAAGCCACACGTACAGTCATTCCTCGTTTTGCCGAAACTTTTATTCGTGAAGTTTGGGAAATGCAAACTCGATTGCTTAATCCAAAGCCACAGCAAATTGAAGCATTGGCAAGCCATGCGCGTTTCCGCGCAGGCTTTGACTTCTTATTACTTCGTGAAAAGTCAGGTGATGACACAACACAAGGAATGGGAAGCTGGTGGGATGCTTACCAAGAAATGTCAAATGACGAAAAAGAAGCTGCGATTAGCCAATATAATCGTCAAAAAGCGAAAAGTCGTCGTAAGGTTGCTGCTGAACCTGTTGAAAACAATAGAGTTGATGCAGAAATTGAGCCTTTGGTGGATGTTCCAGAGCCTCGAAGCCGTCGTGGCAAGAAAGAACGTGCACGACAAGAGCAGTCTGTTGACCGTTTTATGGAAAAATCTTCCGCATCACAAACCAATATGACGAGCGATCACCCAATCTTAAAGCGTAAGCGGGTACAACGTGATTTGAGCCAAGTTATTTTTGGACCTACGCAATGACAGTAACCACATATATTGGCTTAGGAAGTAACCTAGGTGACTCACGCCAAATTTTGTCTGAAGCGATAGCCAAGCTTAAATCTATTGGTGAAGTGAAGGTATCCAAACTGTACCAAAGCCCACCGATGGGTCCTCAAGATCAACCGAATTATCTAAATGCAGTAGCTCAGCTAAAAACTGAGTTACTTCCGCTTGATTTACTCGACCATTTACAGCGTTTTGAACAGGAAGCTGGGCGAGTGAGACTCCGTCATTGGGGAGAGCGAACTTTAGATCTTGATCTACTGATTTATGGCAATGAAAAAATACAAAATGAGCGCTTAACTGTGCCGCATGTAGGAATCTTGCAACGAGATTTTGTTGTGATTCCTTTATTAGATTTAGACGCTGATTTACATATCGATGATCAGCCACTTAAAAATTTAGAACTCTTACAGCAGCCGACGCTGACTGTACTTGCTGATGAGTCTTGGGCTTAAGCCTGACTTATACGTTCTGCAAACTCCTGTAGAGGATACCATCATGATTAGTCTAAGTGACTTAAGAAAATTTAAAGCCGAAGGACGTAAGTTCTCTTGTCTAACTTGTTACGATGCAAGTATGGCAAAAGCAATGGAACTTGCTGAAATTGATACTATCTTAATTGGTGATTCTCTTGGAATGGCAATTCAAGGTCGTGATTCAACTTTACCTGTAACTGTTGAAGACATGGCTTATCATACAGCGGCAGTGCGCCGTGGTAACCAGCATGCTTTAATTATGACTGATTTACCATTTATGAGTTATGCCACTTTAAACGATGCTTTGCAGAATGCGAAAACAGTTATGCAAGCTGGTGCGCAGATGATCAAAATCGAAGGTGGCGCATGGCTAAGTGAAACTGTACAGGTGTTAACACGTAATGGTGTGCCTGTATGCGTACATTTAGGTTTAACCCCTCAGTCTGTACATGTTTTTGGTGGCTACAAACTACAAGCTAGAACCCGTGAAGCAGCTGATCAACTTATTGCTGACTGTACGGCGGTGGTTGAAGCGGGCGCGGCAGTTTTATTGCTCGAGTGCGTTCCGGCACAATTGGGTCAAGAAATTGCTGAATTATTCCCGAATACTCCTGTGATTGGTATTGGGGCAGGTAATGCAACTGATGGTCAGGTACTTGTAGTACAAGACATGTTAGGTTTAACTTTTGGTCGAGTTGCGCGTTTTGTACGTAACTTTATGAAAGAGCAATCTGGTGAAACAGCAATTTTAGATGCTTTTAAAGCGTTTCATGCTGCTGTACAGGACCAGTCGTTCCCAGCCAAAGAACATACTTTCCAAGTTGAGCTGTAATTCATGAAAACAGAAACCACTATACAAGGCTTAGCTGCTTCTTTAAATCCTGCTAGAGCTGCACGTAAAATCATTGGTTTTGTCCCAACTATGGGAAATCTACATGAAGGCCATCTCACCCTTGTTCGTGAAGCGAAAAAGTTATGTGATGTTGTGGTTGTGAGTATCTTCGTAAACCCGACCCAATTTGGTCCGGGTGAAGATTTTGATAACTATCCACGTACTTTAGAGCAGGACAGTCGTCTACTTGCTGATGTTGGTTGTGATATTATTTTTGCGCCTTCAGTTGAGCAAATGTACGGTACACAACCTCGTTTAACTAATATTAGTGTCAGCCAGATTACAGATGACTTATGCGGTAGTTCACGTCCTGGGCACTTTGACGGTGTAGCGCTGGTTGTCACAAAACTCTTTAATATTGTGCAACCGAATTATGCTTTTTTTGGTCAAAAAGATTATCAACAGTTGGCGGTGATTCGCCAGTTTGTACAAGACTTAAATATTCCATTAGAAGTGATTGGCGTACCCATTGTTCGTGCAGCAGATGGTTTAGCACTGAGTTCAAGAAATGGTTATTTGACTCCTGAACAACGTCAAACTGCACCAGTCATCTATCAAGGTCTAAAGCAAGCTGAAGAGCAATTACACCAAGGTAAAGATTTACAACAAGTCTTGGCAGATTTAAAAACGTTGTTGACAGACAATGGTTTTGTTGTGGATTATGTGGAAGCTCGTCAGCCAAACTTGTTGGCTGTGTCTCAATTTGATCGTGATATTGTGTTGTTTGTCGCGGCTAAGTTGGGCGGAACACGTTTAATTGATAATTTACAAGTTGCCTTTACACCTCAATAATACATAAAAGGACAGCCATGCCATGAAGCGTATACTTATCGTGACAGGACTGTCTGGTTCAGGAAAATCTTCAGCTCTTCAAGTATTAGAAGATTTGGGCTATTACTGTATTGATAATTTACCTTTGGCATTGCTGCCTGAAATTGTGGCAAAGCTAGATCATGAAAATAATCTTGAACAGCTGGCTTTAGGTGTAGATGTCCGAAGTACTCGGGCTGATATGCAAGAGTTCGACCATGTTTTTGAGCAATTACAAAAACATGGTACGGTTGATGTGATTTATCTGACGACACAAGATCAGGATTTGATTGCACGATTTAGTGCGTCGCGTCGTCCACATCCGTTGGCGAATCGCTTCAAAAGCCTTTTGCAATGTATTCATGAAGAAAAGCAGTTACTGATTCCAATTCAGTTCCGAGCAACGGTTCATATTGATACCACTGATAAAAGTGTTCATGATTTAAAACATATCTTGCTGTCAAAATTAGGGCAGTCAGATAATCTGATTGTTATATTGCAGTCATTTGGTTATAAACATGGCATTCCTTTAGATGCTGACTATGTTTTTGACGTACGGCATTTACCAAATCCGCATTGGGATTTAGAATTACGCCGCTTTTCTGGTTTAGACGAGCCAGTTAAGCAGTTTTTAGAAGCAAGTCCGCAAGCAAATGAAATGTTTGAGGATATACACCACTTCTTAAGAAAATGGCTGCCGGCATTTGCTGAAGGGCATCGTCATTATATGACGGTTTCAATAGGTTGCACTGGCGGCCAGCATCGTTCAGTTTATATGGTAGATAGACTAAAACAAGCACTTGAGGCAGAATGGTCTGTTCAGGTCTTACACAGAGAAATGAAGCACTGGTCATGATAGACACAACTGTTGATGTAATTAATAAACTCGGTTTACATGCACGTGCATCAGGAAAACTGATAGAGGTCACTACAAAGTTTCGTTCGTCAATTCAGATTGGTAAGGGCGATCATTTAGTAGATGCTAAAAATATTATGTCGTTACTGATGTTAGGTGCAGGAAAAGGGACCACTTTACGTTTGGTCATTGATGGCACTGACGAAGAACAGGCATTAAATGAAGTACAGGCGTTATTCGCCGCAAAATTTTATGAGGCAGATTAATCGTGGCACGTCGTCCCCAGCGTTATACTGAAGAAGATTTTGATTCTTTAGAAGGACGTGCAAGTAAAACCGAACAGAAAAAAGCAGTTCAACGTATGGCTGCTTTAGGTGAGCAGTTAGCACAACTTTCTATCAAACAAATTCAAAAGCTTCCGGTTGATGAGCGTTTAATTGATGCTCTTTTAGAAGTCCAGAATATTAGTTCGTTTGAAGCACGCCGTCGCCAATTTCAACGCGTTGGTAAACTCTTGCGTAATGAAGATGAGACAGTCATTTTATCTTATTTGACTCCTCAACAAGGCGCGAAAAAACAAGCTCAACTTATGCGTTGGGTAGATCGTATGATCGAGCAAGGTGATCCTGCAATTAACGAATTTAGTAAAATCTATAATGCATCAGAACGTCATACTTTGCGTCAGCATGTGTTAAGGATTAACCGTGATAAGACTCAGCAAGTTCCAGAAGCAGATCTTGAAGCATCTAAAGGTAAGTTTATTAACTACGTGCAACAAGTCGCTTTATTGTCAGATCAAGGTTAATTTCGTTTTAACTAAAAAAAGCGACGTTTAATACGTCGCTTTTTTTATTTCTTATATTGTTTAAACGCGTTCTTTTGCCCATTCACGCAAAATGAATTTTTGCAATTTGCCTGTTGAGGTTTTTGGAATTTCAGTAATCACTACATCTTTGGGAACTTTAAAACGTGCCAGTTCTTTTTGACAATGTGCAATAATTTCTTCAGGAGTCACTGTAGCACCCGTTTTTAATTCAATAAATGCACATGGTACTTCTTGCCAACGTTCATCAGGTTTTGCCACAACAGCCGCTGTTAAAACCGCAGGATGTTTATATAAAACATCTTCAACTTCTAAAGATGAAATATTCTCTCCGCCCGAGATAATAATATCTTTGGAACGGTCAGTAATTTTTGCGTAACCATCTGGATGGCAAACAGCTAAATCTCCAGTATGAAACCAGCCACCAGCGAAAGCTTCTTCGGTTGCCTTTGGATTTTTTAAATATCCTTTCATAACAATATTGCCACGGAACATAATTTCTCCCATGGTTTCACCGTCATTTGGAACTGGTTGCATCGTTTCAGGGTCTAGTACTCGCATACTATCTTGAAGTGGATAAGGCACACCCTGACGAGAATGTAGTTGCGCTTGTTCAGTAATTGGCAGGTCGCTCCAACCTGCTTGAGAGGCACAAAGGGCAGATGGTCCATAGGTTTCGGTTAATCCATAGACGTGGTTGACATTGATTCCAATATTTCGCATACCTTCAATTACAGCGACAGGTGGAGCAGCACCTGCCACCATAACTTCAACATGATGTTCTATGCTTGGCTGCTTTTCTTTCGGTAGATTAATAATCATGGACAAGACGATTGGAGCGCCACAGAAGTAATCAATTTTATGTTTGGCAATAAGCTGCATCACCAGTTCGGGGTCAACTTTGCGTAAACAAATATTGGTTCCGCCACTTGCTGCAATACTCCACGCAAAGCACCAACCATTACAGTGAAAAAGAGGAAGTGTCCATAAATAAACAGCTCGAGGTTTCATACCGCAAGCTAAAATATTACTAGCTGCATTTAAATAAGCACCTCGGTGGTGATAAACCACGCCCTTAGGATTACCCGTTGTTCCTGATGTGTAATTTAAACTAATTGCATCCCACTCATCTTGCGGTAAATGCCATTCGAAATTAGCATCGCCTTGAGCTATCCATTCTTCATATTCAAACGAACCAAGAAATTGATTTTCACCCTCATACTCTTCATCAGCTACATCAATCACAATAATATGTTGGTTAGGAATGAGCGATAAAGCTTCTCTTGCTAAATTAACAAACTCTGGGTCGACCAAAAGCACTTTCGTCTCAGCATGCTCTAGCATGAAAGCAATGGTTTTTGCGTCTAAACGGGTGTTTAGCGTATTAAGAACGGCACCTGCCATAGGTACAGCAAAATGGGCTTCAATCATTGCTGGTACATTTGGCAATAAAACTGAAACGGTATCGTTTTTAGTTATGCCTAATTGTTGAAGCTGAGATGCAAATTGACGGCAGCGCTGATAAGTTTCTTTCCATGAAATCTGACGATTACCATGAATGATAGACGCTTGGTCTGGATAGATATAAGCTGCACGTTCTAAATAGCGCAGAGGGGATAACGCAACAAAGTTTGCGGGTGTGCGTGGTAATTCATCGTATGCACTAACCATGTGAAATAACTCCATGTTCTATTTTTTAATTCATTCTTTGAAAATATGACTTAATATTAATCAAAGCATTAATGCTTTAGTCTTAAACAGAAATACCCCTCAGTCAGGAAATGAGCACAAATGCTATTTTCAACATCTTAAAACAGTTCTGATGAATAATTATCCTATTTATGTATTTCTTAAAATTTAGGTAGAGCACTTATTAAAGTCACTTATTGCTGTTTACCGTATAAGCAAAATGTATTTATGATTTTATGAGTACAAAGGTTTTCACTTGGCTTGAACAAGTGTAAAATCTTTCAGGTTTTTTAATTTTGATTTACACCGTTTTTATATTTTGAGGCTTGCCTCGATCATAATCTCGCGGTGAAATGCTCCTTCGTATAGGGCATCACTCCTTAAGGATTTTTCTATGCCAATTATCACATTGCCAAATGGCGATCAAAAGAATTTTGATCACCCTGTATCTGTTATGGAAGTCGCTCAAAGTATTGGGCCTGGTTTAGCAAAAAATACCGTTGCTGGACGAGTAAATGATCGCTTAGTTGATGCATGTGACTTAATTACCGAAGACTCGACCTTACAAATTATCACTCCAAAAGATGAAGAAGGTCTTGAGATCATTCGCCACTCTTGTGCACACCTTGTAGGGCATGCAGTAAAGCAACTTTTCCCTGAAGCAAAGATGGTGATTGGTCCGGTCATTGAAGAAGGTTTCTATTACGACATCTGGATGCCACGTCCTTTTACATTAGATGATATGGCAGCAATCGAAGAGCGTATGAAAAAGCTCATCGATCAAGATTACGATGTTGTTAAAAAAATGACTCCACGTGATGAAGTTATTGCTGAATTTACTGCTCGTGGTGAAGAATACAAATTACGCTTGATTGCAGACATGCCTGAAGAAACTCAAATGGGCTTGTACTACCATCAAGACTATTTAGATATGTGTCGTGGTCCGCACGTACCGAACACAAAATTCTTAAAATCATTCAAGCTTACTAAAATCTCTGGTGCTTACTGGCGCGGTGATGCGAAGAATGAACAGCTTCAACGTATTTACGGTACGGCTTGGGCTGATAAAAAACAATTAGCAGCTTACATCAAGCGTATTGAAGAAGCTGAAAAGCGTGACCACCGTAAAATTGGTAAAGCATTAGACTTGTTCCATATGCAAGAAGAAGCACCGGGTATGGTGTTCTGGCATGCAAATGGTTGGACTATTTATCAAGTACTAGAGCAGTACATGCGTAAAGTTCAGCAAGACAATGGTTACCAAGAAATTAAAACTCCGCAAATCGTAGACTTTACGCTTTGGGAGAAATCTGGTCACGCAGCAAACTATGCAGAAAATATGTTTACGACTCATTCAGAAAGTCGTAACTATGCTGTAAAACCAATGAACTGTCCTTGTCACGTTCAAGTGTTCAACCAAGGATTAAAATCTTACCGTGATTTACCAATTCGTTTAGCTGAGTTTGGTTCTTGTCACCGTAATGAACCATCTGGTTCTTTACACGGTATTATGCGTGTTCGTGGCTTTACACAAGATGATGCACATATCTTCTGTACTAAAGAACAGATTGGTAAAGAAGTTGCAGACTTTATTCAACTTACTTTAGACGTTTATAAAGACTTTGGCTTTGAAGAAGTTCAAATGAAGTTGTCTACTCGCCCAGAAAAACGTGTAGGTGATGACGCTCTTTGGGATTTAGCTGAAAAATCTTTAGCAGATGCTTTAGATGCAGCTGGTCTTAAATGGGAATTGCAGCCGGGTGAAGGCGCATTCTATGGTCCAAAGATTGAGTTCTCTTTAAAAGACTGTCTTGGTCGTGTATGGCAATGTGGTACCATTCAGTGTGACTTCAACTTGCCAGTTCGTTTAGACGCTTCTTATGTAACTGAAGAAAACGAACGTGATCAGCCTGTAATGTTGCATCGTGCAATTCTTGGTAGTTTTGAGCGTTTTATTGGTATACTAATTGAACACTACGCTGGTTTCATGCCACCTTGGTTGTCACCTGTACAAGCATGTGTCATGAACATTACCGATGCTCAAGCTGAAGCAAGTGAGCAAGTTGTGGCAAAACTCAAGGAAAATGGCCTTCGCGCTATTTCTGACTTGAGAAATGAAAAAATCGGATTTAAGATTCGTGAGCGTACTCTAGAGCGCATTCCTTACCTGTTAGTTCTTGGTGATCGAGAAGTTGAAGAAGGTACAGTGAATGTACGTACTCGCTCAGGAAAAAATTTAGGTACTATGTCAGTGGATGCTTTCATTGACTTAGTGAAATCTGCCGTCGCCGAACGTGGCCGGTATATTGTGGAGTAAGAAAGATTAAACAGCCTGACCGTAACCAACAACAAGGTGCAAAGAGTAACCGTCCAGCAATTAACGATGAGATCCGTGCAAAAGAAGTACGCCTCGTCGCTGCTGATGGTGAGCAAAAAGGAATTGTTTCATTAAATGAAGCACTGCGTGCTGCTGAGGATGCAGATCTTGACCTTGTTGAGATTGTCGCAAACGCTGAGCCGCCTGTTTGTAAAATCATGGATTACAACAAGCACTTGTTTGACCTGAAACAGAAGCAAAAAGATGCCAAGAAAAAACAGCATCAAGTGCAAGTGAAGGAAATCAAACTACGCCCAGCAACTGATGTAGGTGATTATCAAGTTAAGCTTCGTGCTATTTTGAAGTTCCTTGAAGAAGGTAACAAAGTCAAAATCACTTTACGTTTCCGTGGTCGTGAAATGGCTCACCAACAACTTGGTTTAGCTCAATTGCAAAAGATTGAAGCAGACGTAGCTGAGTTTGGTATTGTAGAGCAAGCTCCGAAAATGGAAGGTCGACAAATGGGTATGTTACTTGGACCGAAAAAGAAAAAGTAATACTCAAAAAAAGCACTGCAAACGCAGTGCTTTTTTATGCCCGTCATTTCTTGATTTAATTCCTTTAAAGTGCGATTTAATAACTTTTTAAACCAAAGTTATTCTCAAATTTTATGTGTTTTTTGGTGTTGGACATATCATTGTATTAGCCAAAACATGATATAACGCAAGACGCAGTCATGATAACGATGAATAGGAAAATAGAATGATTGATCTATATTATTGGGGAACACCCAATGGACATAAAATCACAATTGCCTTAGAAGAAATGGGACTGGATTACACCCTTTATCCAATTAATATTTTAGAAAATGATCAATTTCAACCAGATTTCCTGAAAATTTCCCCGAATAATAAAATCCCCGCAATTGTTGATCAGGACGGTCCACGTGGTGAGCCAATTTCAGTATTTGAATCAGGCGCGATCTTACAATATTTAGGTCGAAAAACCGGATTGTTTTATCCAACAGATGAACAAGAGCGAGTTGAAGTTGAACAATGGCTCATGTGGCAAATGGGTGGGCTAGGGCCTATGCTTGGGCAGAATCATCATTTTAACCGCTTTGCGCCAGAGAAAATTCCTTATGCAATTGAACGTTATGTGAATGAAACTAAGCGTTTATATGGCGTATTAAACAAACAACTTATAGGGCAAAAATTTGTTGCGGGGGAATACTCAATTGCTGATATGGCAATTCTGCCTTGGATTTTGCGATATGAATGGCAGGGGATTCAATTGGAGGACTATCCTTATGTACAAGAATACATTGTCCGCCTAACAGCACGTCCTGCTGTACAAAAAGCTTTATCAATTAAAGTCATTTAATTTTGTGTAATAGTACAATGAATAAAGTGAAAGGTGATTTGGTTTTAATTTAATATGCTAAGTTACTTTTTACTTTTTTTGAGTGCTTTTGGGGCGGCTACATTATTACCATTACAATCAGAAGCTGTACTCGTTGCTTTATTATTAAAAAATCAACATTCCGCTTTTCTTCTTATTTTGATTGCTACTTTTGGAAACGTACTCGGTTCATGTGTGAACTGGTGGTTAGGTTTAAAAATAGAACAGTTTAAAGATAAAAAGTGGTTCCCGGTTTCCGAAAAACGTTTAGAGCAGGCTCAACGTTTTTATCATAAATATGGTTTTTATTCGCTGCTTTTAAGTTGGACTCCTGTGATTGGTGACCCTATTACTTTAGTTGCGGGCTTATTCAAAGAAAATTTTTGGCGCTTCTTATTTATGGTTCTTATTGCTAAGGCTGGGCGTTATATTTTCATTTATTGGGTAATTACAGACTTTATTTAAAATACAAGCATCCGAAGATGCTTATATTAAAACTATTTATTTAGTCTTCCGAGCTTTTGGTAATGTCGACTTTAAATAAGTCATTGGTTTTTAGCCAACAAAACGTGACCACTGCAAGCGTCATACAACCACCAAAAATAGTCGCTGCAATAGTCCCCAAATATTTAGCAGCCAACCCTGATTCAAATGCACCCAGCTCATTACTGGATGAAACGAACATTCCATTTACAGCCGCTACGCGACCACGCATATTTTCTGGTGGGAATATTTGCAAAATGGTTTGCCTAACCACAACTGAAATACTGTCACAAGCACCTGTCATGGCCAGTGCAAATAGGGATAACCACATATTATTCGAGAAAGCGAAAAGGATCGTAAATACACCAAACCCGGCAACTGCTAATAGCATGTTACGCCATGCGTGCTGAGTTGGAGGAAAACGAGTCAAAGCAATCATGGTAATGAGGGCACCAATAGATGGCGCTGCACGTAAATAACCTAAGCCTTCTGGTCCCACTTTTAAAATATCTTCTGCAAAGATAGGCAGTAAGGCAATCACACCTCCAAATAAAACAGAGGCAAGATCTAGAGAAATAGCCCAGAGAACGATTTTGGTTTTCCAAATAAAGCGGAAACCATCACCTAAGCTTTCTAATACATTCGCAGTTTCAATTTTAGGAAAGCTTCGTTTTTGTAATAAATTAATAAGAATAAAACAGATGCTGAGTAGGGCAGCAACACTAAAAAGACTGGTTTCTCTGCCTAAGTAAGCAAGCATAAAACCGCCTAGCATAGGCCCAATAATCACGCCACTTTGCCAACCAATTGTTGTCCATGTGGCACCATTGGCATAAAGCTCGCGTGGAATTAAGAACGGTTTCAATGAGGTGGCAGAGGGATTATAAAACCCACGTATCGTACCTAAGCCAAAGATGACTGCGTAAATACCCCACGAAAGGAAATTTACACTGATATGACCTAAACCATGCAAATGAAACAGCAACCACAAAACTAAAGGTAGAGGTACCGAGAAAAATAAACAGATTTTCATTATGACCTGTTTATTAAATTTATCAGCAAAATAGCCACCCCAAAGGGATAGGGCAATAAATGGAATGGCTTCTGCTAGTCCAATTAAACCTAAAGTTAGAGGATCTTTGGTAATTTGATAAAGTGAATAAGCAACAATAATTTCTTGAATCAAAATTGCTAACGTTAAGCAAAATTGATTAATGGTAACAATAGAGAAATCTCTATAGCGCAGTGCAGCTAATGCATCATGTTTCTGCATTTGAAATATCGTATGTTGATAATTTGAACATATTATAGAGCTAAACAAGCCATAATGTTGAATTTATTAGCAGTGACCAATCTCTAAAAAAATGATATGAATTTTTAATTTATTAAGACATTCATCTAAAAAAGCACTACGAGTAGTTTTAATTTTAGTCAGCATACTATAAAATACGCGCTTCCTTACCTGCAGGTCGATTTTGCAATGGTGCAATCGCGCCGAACAGGTGCCTAAAAGAGGTTACTATGGCTAAGTTAAAAACTCGCCGTGGTGCAGCTAAACGCTTCAAAGCGACTGCAAACGGTTTTAAGCGTAAACAAGCGTTCAAGCGCCACATCTTGACCAAAAAATCTGCTAAACGTATCCGTCAATTACGCGGCTGTGTAATGGTTCATGTTTCTGACATGAATTCAGTTCGTCGTATGTGCCCATACATCTAAGGAGATTATAAATGGCTCGTGTAAAACGTGGTGTAGTGGCTCATCGTCGTCACAAAAAAATTCTTGCTCGCGCTAAAGGTTACTATGGTGCTCGTTCACGCGTTTACCGCGTAGCGTTCCAAGCGGTAATCAAAGCTGGTCAATACGCTTACCGTGACCGCCGTCAAAAGAAACGTCAATTCCGTGCTCTATGGATTGCGCGTATCAATGCTGGTGCTCGTCAAAACGGTTTGTCTTACAGCCGTATGATCGATGGCTTGAAAAAAGCTCAAGTGATCATCGACCGTCGCGTATTAGCTGACATCGCTATGCATGATGCAGTAGCATTTGCTGCTTTAGCTGAAAAAGCTAAAGGTGCATTAGCTGCATAAGCTTAGAGATTCAAAAAGAGGCCGCTTTTTAGCGGTCTTTTTTATTTTTAATGGTTCTATTTTAAAAAGAGAAAATAATCAGAGATAAATGATGAAAGATGAAAAATTTCTAAATGACTTAATTCAAAAAGTACAGCAAGGTCACCAGTATAAATACTTATATTTTTGGGGACATACTCCTAAACAAGCTGATCTTGTTGATAAAAGCTGTTTTAGCCAGTGGTTCCCAGCGCAATTCAAAGTAGAAGGTGTCGAGTATTTTACTGCTGAACACTATATGATGGCGCAAAAAGCAAAATTATTTAATGATGAAGAAATTTTTGCACAGATTTTGCAGGTTAAACATCCGAATGAAGCAAAGCAACTCGGTCGTAAAGTGCGTAACTATGATGAACAGATATGGCAAGAAAATCGTTTTGACATAGTGGTGCAGGCGAATTTTGCGAAATTCTCACAGCATTCTGAATTGAAAAAATTCTTATTAGCAACGAAAGACCGTATTTTGGTTGAAGCATCTCCTGTCGATAAAATTTGGGGTATTGGTATGGCGCAAGACCATCCACATGTCCAAGATCCATCTCTATGGCAAGGTCTAAATTTGTTGGGGTTTGCTTTAATGCATGTTCGAGAGCGGCTTTTAACTGAATAGGTTGGTGTGAGATCAACCAATGCTTCACTTTAAAAAAGTAGTAAGGTGAGGGGAGCAAATTGAAGTCATTAAATAATTCAGATATTCGTATAGCATCATTTAACGATGCATTATCTATTGCAGAAGTACATGTGCAAGGTTGGAAAGAAACCTATGCCGGTATGGTTAAGCAAGAAATATTAGATGAGCTTAACGTACTAGATAAAGAACAGTTATGGAAAGAGATAAGCAGAAGTCCTGATCATAAGTTATTTATCTATACTGAAAATGGGGTAGTGAAAGGCTTTCTTGATGGCTATTTAAACCCAGAAAGTAATATTGCTGAAATTCTTGCTTTTTATCTTTTAAAAGAAGTTCAAAAACAAGGTATAGGTCGTGAATTATTCCAAAAGTTCTATCAATGCGCTTTAAATCAAGGTTATGCTTTTATTTGTTTAGAAGTCTTTAATAAAAATCCGAGCCGTTTCTTCTATGAAAAAATGGGAGCACAGTTAATTAATGAAGCCGAACTACCAGAGTTCGGCCTCGGAATAACAGAATTACTTTATCAATGGAAACTTTAATCTTGATTAAAGACCAAAATAATAAGCTAAGGCACAAATAATTACCGTTAGTACAATAAGCTTAATTACACCTGTTCCTCCAGCCTTATGATGAGGTGTTTTTAAATGAGTTGCGGATTCATTCGTTGCATCAAAAGGAGAAGGTTTTTCAACTGGTTTTAATTGTGCAGTTTGATAATGATTGGCTGCTTTCACAATGAGCTTTGCAAATAGATCATCAGTTTTGTGGGTAAAGTTTCTTAAGTTAATAATTTGTTCTTGGTCTAGGTCTTCCCCTAAAGGATCATTTGCGCTGCGTTTTTTCTGCTCTAAATAGTCAGATAGAGCTTGGGTGCGATAGAGGAGTTGATGCGCGCAATCTGCCGGGTAGTTTTCAGGTATAAGTGCAAGTGTTGGTTGATGATCTACCGAAATTTGATGAGTTGATCCATCAAAATATTTTTTCTGAAATTCGGGTTCTTCAAAACCTGCTGCATACTTACTCCGAAATAACTCGGTTTCCATAAAGTCAGCAATTTCATCCCATTGAGGTGCCTTTAAGTCAGCTTCAACTTTCTTAGATAATTTTTCATTCAATTCAAAACGCCAGAAAGTTTCTAAGCGTAAATCGCTACGCTGATTTAAAGGTGGTTCAAATTCGTTATCGCTACTGTACCACTCTGCAAGCTCATGACCAAAAATCCATGCGATTTTTTTATTGTTTTGGTGGCTTACAATAAAATGAGCATAAGGTAAAAGCTCGACATTACTATTCGGGTTTTGCTCTTCATTTAAAATAGTAGATAGGTGAAGAGAGATTTGAGTTGTCCCTTGTTTTTTGAGTGCTTCTAACCAAACTTGGAAATGTTGAGCAAGTAAATGCTGTGAAATTAAGTCACGAAATTGAAAACTATGCTGGTCAAAAATATGATGTTGTCGCCATTGGTTGAAGCTTAAATTCTGGCGAAGGTATTCATTACCGTAGGTCACAAGTGTAAGTTGTTGTTTCCAAATCTGATTGAGCGCCATAATAATTGATCTCATTGACGATGCTATTATTTTATACGTTTTATCTTTTTGTTGCCTAATACATTTTTCATGATGGATAAACTTCATCAATACGGTGAAAAACTGTTAGAATGCAGTGTTTTATTATATTTTTAAATTTGTTGCTTTGAGAGTTAATATGTCACTGGAAGCCCTGACCACAGAAGCGCTTGCTGCCATTGCAGCAGCTCAAGACCTTGTTGCACTTGATCAGGTGCGTGTGCAATTTACAGGGAAAAAAAGCCAGCTTGCAGAACAATCGAAAGCATTAGGGAAAATGGACCCTGAAGAACGTAAAGTACAAGGTGCTGCGATTCATGCTGTTCGAGAAACGATTAATAGTGCTTTAACTGAGCGTCAAACGGCATTACAACAAGCTGCGCTAGCACAAAAACTAGCAAATGAGACCATTGATATTACTTTGCCAGGTCGTGGACAGCGTATTGGTACAGTTCATCCTGTTACTCAAGTGCAAGAACGTATTTGCCAATTCTTTACTAAAGCTGGTTTTACGGTTGCAACAGGGCCAGAAGTTGAAGATGACTATCATAACTTTGAAGCATTAAATATTCCTGGGCATCACCCTGCACGTGCCATGCACGATACTTTCTATTTTGATGCAAACCATTTGTTGCGTACGCATACCTCTGGTGTGCAAATTCGTACCATGGAAACAAGTCAGCCGCCAATTCGTATTGTATGTCCGGGTCGTGTATACCGCTGTGACTCCGATCAAACGCATTCGCCAATGTTCCATCAGATCGAAGGTTTGTATGTTGCTGAGAACACCAGCTTTGCTGAATTAAAAGGTTTATTAATTAACTTACTTAATGAGTTTTTTGAGAAAGATTTAAAAGTACGTTTCCGCCCATCATATTTCCCATTTACAGAGCCTAGTGCAGAAGTAGATATCATGGATGAGCGTGGACGTTGGTTAGAAGTATTAGGCTGTGGCATGGTGCATCCAAATGTATTGCGTGCTGCGGGTATTGATCCTGATAAATACAAAGGCTTTGCTTTTGGTTTAGGGGTAGAACGTTTTGCAATGTTGCGTTATGGCATTAATGACTTGCGTATGTTCTATCAAAATGACGTGCGTTTCTTACGCCAATTTGCCTAACATTTTTTCAGGATTAAATAAGGTTTATAAAGATGAAGATTAGCGAAAATTGGTTACGCACATGGGTTAACCCTGCAATTGATAGTGATACATTATCTGATCAGTTGACTATGCTTGGTCTTGAGGTAGATGAACTAGCGCCTGTTGCTAAGCCATTTACCGGAGTTGTAGTTGGTGAAGTTCTAACAGTTGAACAGCATCCAGATGCAGACCGTCTACGTGTAACAACAGTGAATATTGGTTCAGGTGAGCCTCTGCAAATTGTATGTGGTGCTCCTAACGTTCGTGCTGGAATGAAAGCACCTGTAGCAACTATTGGCGCAGTATTACCAGGCGATTTTAAAATCAAAAAAGGTAAGCTTCGTGGTGTCGAGTCACAAGGTATGCTGTGCGGCGCTTCTGAAATTGATCTTGAAGATAAAATCGATGGTTTGCTTGAGCTGCCTGCCGATGCTCCAGTAGGGTTAAACATCCGTGAATACTTAAAACTTGATGATAACGTCATCGATATTAGTATTACGCCAAACCGTGGTGACTGTTTCAGTATCCGTGGTATCGCACGTGAAATTGCAGTGATTAACCAACTGCAAATGAATGAACCTGAAATTAAATCGGTTGATGCGACAATCACTGATGAGAAAAAGGTTGTTATCAGTACAGAGGGTGCTCCACGCTATTTAGGACGTGTCATTAAAAATGTCAATGTGAAAGCTGCTACTCCTGAATGGATGGAACAAGCTTTAGCACGTTCAGGAATTCGTACACACAGTATTTTAGTTGATGTAACGAACTACGTTCTAATGGAATTAGGCCAGCCAATGCATGCTTTTGATTTGGCTAAAATCGAAGGTACTGTAGAAGTTCGCCAAGCTAAGCCGCAAGAAAAGTTGCAACTTTTGAATGATCAAGAAGTTGAATTGCAAGAAGATGTGATGGTTATTGCTGATGACCAGAAAGCTTTAGCAATTGCCGGTATTATGGGTGGTCTAGCGTCAAGTGTAACTGATGATACGACAGACATTTTCTTAGAAAGTGCATTCTTTGCTCCGCTTGCGATTGCCGGGCGTGCTCGTCGTTTTGGTTTACACACAGACTCTTCGCAACGTTATGAACGCGGTGTAGATTTCGAATTACCTTTGATTGCGATGAACCGTGCTTCCCAGCTTATTCAAAAGTTGGCAGGAGGTGAGTTTGGTCCAATTACTATAGCTGAAAAATCTGATTTACTTCCTAAACGTGAAGCGATCGAACTTAAGCAAGCTCAGGTAGACCAATTATTGGGATATCAAGTTGCTGCTGAATTTATTACAGATGCTTTAACTCGACTAGGTTGTGAAGTAACTGTTAAAGCTGATGGCGAATGGAGCGTAGTTCCACCATCACATCGTTATGATATGGCAATTTATCAAGATTTGATTGAAGAAGTTGCACGTATTGATGGATATGACAATATTCAGATCAGCTTACCAAGCATGGATGTTCAGCTTGCTAAGTACCAAGATCGTTTTGAAATTGCACAGCTACGCCAAACAGTAGTTACTTTAGGTTACCAAGAAGCAATTAGCTTTAGCTTTGCTGATGCAAAACTTGAAAAGCAGTTAAACCCGCAAGTCAATCCACTTATGCTAGCAAATCCAATTTCAAGTGATTTGGCAGCAATGCGTAGCACTTTGCTTTCTAGTTTAATTCCTTGTGTGCAATATAATTTAAATCGTCAGCAAAGCCGTGTACGTTTCTTTGAGCTTGGCTTACGTTTTGATTATCAAGATGCCAATTCTATTCAAGACTTAAAGCAAATCCCGACATTAGCTTTAATTGCTGTAGGTTCTCGTGAACCAGAATCATGGCATGCTAAGCCACAACCAATGGATTTCTTCGATTTTAAAGGTGAAGTAGAAGAAGTTTTAGCTGCTGGACGTGTCAAAGTTGAATATGTACGTTCAGAGCGTTCATGGTTACATCCAGGACAGTCTGCTGAAATTTTAGTTGATGGTAAATCAATTGGTTACCTAGGTCGTTTGCACCCATCTTTAGAAAATGAGCTCGATTTGAGCACAACTTGGGTTGCTGAGCTTGATCAGGCAGCAGTTTTGCAATCTTATGTATCTAATTTTACAGAATTATCACGTTTTCCTTCGGTTAGACGTGATATTGCGCTTTTAATCTCTGATAATATAAATGTTAGAGATATTCAGCAGTTAATCGAAAAAACTGGTGGAGAGCTTTTAGACTCTACTTGGTTATTCGATGTGTATACGGGGCAGGGTGTCGAAGAAGGTAAACGTTCATTAGCGTTTGCACTATTATGGCAACATCCTTCACGTACGCTTGAAGATGCTGAAATTAAATCTGGTATGGACAATATAATCCAAGTGTTGGAAAACACTTATCAAGCGACATTGAGGGCCTCATGACAGCACTAACTAAAGCAGACATGGCTGATCATTTAAGTGAGTTAACCAGCTTAAATCGCCGTGAAGCAAAACAAATGGTCGAGTTGTTCTTTGACGAAATTAGCCAAGCGCTTATCGCGGGTGAGCAGGTTAAGCTTTCTGGTTTTGGTAATTTCGAGCTTAGAGATAAACGCGAGCGTCCAGGACGTAATCCTAAAACAGGCGAAGAAATTCCGATTTCTGCCCGTCGTGTAGTGACCTTCAGAGCAGGTCAGAAATTTAGACAACGCGTTGGAAATGAGCAGATCGATTGATCTGCTTTTTTTTATTTATAATTTTTTTATAGCTTTAGAATTAACATGTTTTATGGAGCGATCAAATTCATTTAAATCATATATCGAATATATATTTGTTTAAATCATAAAATTTAAGCATAAAAAAAGAGGACATAACGTCCTCTTTTTATCTAATCTAGATTCTAGATTAGTGTGCAGCAGAAGCAGCAGCGTCAGTAGCAGCAGCAGCAGCGTCAGAAGCAGAAGCAGCAGCGTCAGAAGCAGCAGCAGTTTCAGAAGCAGCAGCGTCAACAGCAACAGTAGCTTCAGAAGCAGCAGCTACAGCTTCAGAAGCAGCAGCAGCAGCAGGAGCTTCTTCTTTCTTAGAACAACCAACGAAAGCTAAAGTAGCGGCAACAGCAGCAGCAACAGCGAATTTTTTGAATAACATGGCATCACTCTCACAAAAAAAATTTGAGATTAAAAAAACCTAAGTTAGGCTGTTTTGCTTTTATTATTCCTAAACGTAGCTAGGTAACAACGCATGGAGCAGTCTAACTGGTCTGCCGCTATGCTATCACTGCAAATGTTGAAATACTACTGTCACCTGTCAAAAAAGCGCAGAAAAATTGAAAAAACAGCCTGTTTTTTAACAGAAAAAAACAATCAATTAGATTAGATATATTGGAAAAGGTATAAGTAAGCTACTAAAAAACATAATTTTTTTATATTAAAAATATTTGTTTTCAAAAACTTAAATATATCCTTACATAAGGTTTAACAAAATGTATTTTTGTGTAAAGCATGTCAACCAAATAAAAAAGCTACTCATGAGAGTAGCTTTTTGGAAACAACATAATGATTAAGTTGAAGCTTTACGTTTCATCTGATCAAAGAAATCATCATTTGTTTTGGTTTCTTTCATACGGTCAAGTAAGAATTCCATAGCAGCCAACTCATCCATAGGATGAAGGAGTTTACGGAGGATCCAGACTTTACGTAATTTATCTTCATCCATTAAACGTTCTTCACGACGTGTACCTGACTTCTTAATATTCATGGCAGGGAAGACACGCTTCTCAGCAATACGGCGATCAAGTGTAATTTCTTGGTTACCAGTACCTTTGAATTCTTCGTAAATTACATCGTCCATTTTACTGCCAGTCTCAATAAGAGCAGTAGAGATGATTGTTAAAGAACCGCCTTCTTCGATGTTACGAGCAGCACCGAAGAAACGTTTTGGGCGTTCTAATGCATGTGCATCTACACCACCGGTCAATACCTTGCCTGATGAAGGAATTACAGTGTTGTATGCGCGAGCTAAACGTGTGATAGAGTCAAGTAAAATCACAACATCTTTTTTATGTTCAACAAGACGTTTTGCTTTTTCAATGACCATTTCAGCTACTTGTACGTGACGTGCTGGTGCTTCATCAAATGTTGAGGCAACGACTTCACCGCGTACGGTACGTTCCATTTCAGTTACTTCTTCTGGACGCTCATCAATAAGTAAAACAATAAGGAACACTTCCGGATTGTTTCTCACAATAGATTGTGCAATGTTTTGAAGTAACATTGTTTTACCCGCTTTTGGCGGTGCAACAATAATAGAACGTTGTCCTTTACCAATTGGCGCAACTAAGTCGACAACACGGGCAGTTAAGTCTTCTGTTGTACCATTACCAAGTTCCATAACCAATTGTTCGGTTGGGAAAAGGGGAGTTAAGTTTTCAAATAAAATTTTATTTCGAGAATTTTCTGGCGTGTCATAGTTAATCTGGTTAACTTTGAGCAACGCAAAATAACGCTCACCTTCTTTCGGAGGGCGAATAGTACCTGTGATGGTATCACCTGTACGCAAGTTAAAGCGTCGGATTTGTGAGGGGCTCACATAAATATCATCCGGACCAGCTAAATACGAACCTGCGGCAGAGCGCAAAAAACCAAAACCATCAGAGAGAATTTCAAGAACGCCGTCACCAAAAATTTCTTCGCCATTCATTGCATGGCGTTTCAAGATGGCAAAGATAATATCTTGCTTTCGGTTACGAGCCATACCTTCAAGGCCCATAAATTCAGCAATTTTAATTAGTTCGCCGATTGGTTTTTTCTTGAGTTCAGTTAAGTTCATAGGGGTCAGAATTAGGAAAGAATAGAGTGTGGTTTAAAAGAAGAAAAATCGCTCGCATACAAAAAAGAGTATCGCAATTGTATTTACACAATAACAATTCAGAAGTCTAATTAACTGTTTCGAAGAGAAATGTGAAAAAACAATTTCTGTTGCCGAGTGGCGATCTTTATGTTTGTGTCTTGTAAGAAGCCGGACAGAAGACGATTCCCTTCAGTGCCTCTTGAGCATGCAATATAAGTGAGATCAGCTAATTTGTCAATTTATAGCCGAAAAAAATACGCTATAGAGATATAGCGTATTTCATCTGTAACGTTCGGACTTAAACGTTTTCGTCAATGAAGCTAACGAGTTTAGAACGAGGTACAGCACCGATTTGCTGCGCTACTACTTCACCATTTTTGAAAAGTAATAAAGCAGGAATATTACGGATATTGTATTTCACTGCAGTATCTTCACAAGAAGTCACGTCAACTTTAACGATTTTTACTTTACCAGCATATTCACTTGATAAATCTTCAAGAACAGGTGCAATCGCTTTACAAGGTGCACACCAACCTGCCCAGAAGTCAACAAGTACAGGTGTTTCTGCATCTAGAACATCTGCTTGGAAGTTATCATCAGTTGTATTTACAATAGTCGCAGACATGGTACGGCTCCAATTTTTAGAAAAAAGTGCTATCACTATAGGAGGATATAATCTCTATCAGTATTACATAGCTACTTAGTTCAATGTAAGGGTTTGATGCTATTATTCAAGGCTTAATTAAATTTGTCTAATGGATGCTCACGATATTCACCATCGGCTTTTACAATCGTTTAACAAATCGAAAATTATCGATGGCTATTAATTGTTGATGAAAATGGCTTTTCAATTGCATTCTTGTGAATTACTCTAGGCGTGAATTGTTATGGGTTTAGTTCAATAATGTCTGACTTTCTGATTGATGAAGAATTACTTGCTGCCATAGATATGGGGTCGAACAGTTTTCACCTTGCCATTGCACGGGTAGATCACGGTGAAGTTAAAAAAGTGGCTTCAATGTCAGAAAAAGTACAGCTTGCAGCTGGTCTGGATGAAAATAAAAACTTAACAGAAGCTGCACAGCAACGTGGCTTGGCATGTTTGGCTCGTTTTGTCGGGCGTTTGGGGTCGGTTCAACCTAATCGTTTAAGAATAGTGGCAACAAATGCTTTGCGTCAGGCTAAAAATGGCCATGAGTTTATTCAAAAAGCTGCTGAAATTTTACCTAAACCTATTGAAATTATTGCAGGCCGTGAAGAAGCACGACTGATTTATCTTGGTGTATCTCACACGATGGCAAATGGTGGACGCCGCTTAGTTGTTGACATCGGTGGTGGGTCTACTGAGTTTATTATTGGCGAAGAATTCGAGCCGATTTATACCGAATCATTACAGATGGGTTGTGTAGCATATACTAAAGCCTACTTTGCTGATGGTGAAATTACCCAAAAAGCTTTTGATAAGGCAGTGGTTGCTGCGCGCAAAGAACTTTCAGCGATCGCAACAACTTATAAGATGGAAGGTTGGGATACTGTTGTTGGTTCTAGCGGTACAATTAAAGCCTGCCGTCAAATTATGGTAAATATGGGGTTAAGTGACGAGCAAGAAAATGTTACTCGTGAAGGCCTCTATAAACTTAAAGATAAGTTGCTCAAGTTCAAAAATATTTCTGAAATTGATTTTGAAGGACTTAGAGAAGATCGACGAGCAGTTTTGCCAGCCGGATTGGCAATTTTGTACGCAGTTTTTGAAGTATTAGAAATTGAACATTTGGCATATTCTGATGGTGCATTACGTGAAGGAGTCATGTATGACCTTTTAGGTCGTTTTAAGCATGAAGATATCCGAGATCGTAGTGTGCAAGCCCTAATGGGACGTTATAACGCTGATCCGAAACAAGCAGAACGAGTTGTGAATACAGCTCAACACTTATTTGATGGGGTAGCAGAATCTCTGAATTTAACCAGTGAAGACAGTGACTTACTGCGCCGTGCAGCATATTTGCATGAAATTGGTTTAGCAATTAGTCATGGTGGTTATCATCGTCATGGTGCTTATTTATTACAGCATTCTGATATTCCTGGTTTCTCACAAATTGATCAAAACCATCTTTCACATTTAGTTGCTCATCATCGTCGTAAATTACGTAATGATGTAAAAAATGAAGTTTTAAAGGCGGGCGGTAATAAATTACTCTACCTAAGTTTATTACTTCGCCTTGCAGTTTTACTCAACCATAGTCGCAGTGATCAGATGCTTCCTGCCATTGAATTGACCATCATAAATGATCAACAATGGCAGCTTAGTGTTTCTGGTGATGCCAAACAATGGCCATTGTTAGTTGCCGACTTGCATGATGAGCAAGAGCAGTTTAAGCATTGGGACATTGAATTGAATATTCAGTCGGAAAAATTTATCGATTAAAGGGATAATATTCGACCTATGAAAAAAGCTACTCAGTCCAAAGCGTGGACAACGGTTCAAATTGCACGTCATCCTGATCGTCCGCAGTTTCTAGATTATGTCGGTGAAATCTTTACAGAGTTTGATGCCTTGCATGGTGATCGTTTGTTTGGTGACGATGGTGCGATGGTAGGTGGTCTTGCTCGTTTTGACGGTCAACCTGTGATGGTCATTGGACAACACCGTGGTCGTAGTACCCGTGAAAAATTAAAGCACAACTTTGGTATGGCGAACCCAGAAGGTTACCGTAAATCTCAGCGTTTACTAGATATGGCTGAGCGTTTTAATCTTCCGGTTTTTACGTTTATTGATACGATGGGTGCATATCCAGGTGTTGGTGCTGAAGAACGTGGACAAGCTGAAGCAATTGCCACTAGTCTTGCTCAACTTTCAAGTTTGAAAGTTCCTGTTGTTGCAACAGTACTCGGTGAAGGTGGTTCTGGCGGTGCTCTAGGTATTGGGGTTGCTGACCGTGTGATTATGCTATCACATAGTATTTATTCTGTGATTTCACCAGAAGGTTGTGCATCTATTTTATGGAAGACTGCTGAAAAAGCAGCTCAAGCGAGTGAAGCTTTAGGTTTAACAGCAGATAAACTACAATCTCTAGGTATTGTTGAATATGTAGTAGATGAAGGCGAAGGAGCTCATTTAGACCCTGAGCGTGTGATGCAAAACCTAAAAGTAGTTTTAAAGCAAGCTTTGGATGAATTGCTACCGATGGATGCAAATGAACGATGCGAAGCACGTTATCAACGTTTAATGAAGTTTGGCAGCGAAAATTTAGGCATCACGTCTTAAAGCAGGCTCAAGAGTTTTCAGAAAATAGTTCTTTTCTTATTGGATGTAGTGGTGGCATGGATTCAATGCTACTACTACATTTAATGACTCAAATTTTCCCTCAAAAGATCCGGGTAATTTACATTGATCATCAACTGCAAGAACAAAGTGCAGAATGGGGGAAACTTGTTGCCAGTCAGGCAACAAGTTTAAATATTTCTTATATTATTCAAAAAGTACAGATTTCTGATGGGAATCTGGAAGCTCAAGCACGTCAAGCACGTTATCAAGCTTATCAGCAACATTTACAACAAAATGAAATTCTATTGCTTGCTCATCATCAGCAAGATCAGGCCGAAACAGCTATTTTACGTTTATTGTCAGGTACAGGTGTAGATGGACTTGCTGCAATGCAAGCCATTGATTACCGTGAAAATATGACGATTTGGCGTCCTTTTTTGGATTTAACACGTGAGCAAATTGCTTCTTGGGCTGCTCAGCTTGAAGTGAAGTATATTGATGATCCAATGAATTATGATACCCATTATGACCGTGTGTGGTGTCGTGAAGAGCTTTGGCCATTTTTATCAAAAAGATTTCCAAAAATGCAGCAGGCGCTGAGCCGAACCAGTTATCTCATGCAGGATGCTTCCGAAATTTTAGAAGAAGTTCTGAAAAATGATTGGCAATATTCGGGTTCAGCTGATTATTTAGATTTAACGAAATTATCCGAGTTATCTTTTGCACGACAGCGCCAGTTACTTTCTGCATGGATGAAGGGTGATGGGCAATATCGGCCTGCATTTGAAATGGTCGAGCGCTTAAAAAAAGAAGTCATTGATTCTAAATCTGATGCACAAGCCGCTTTACATTGGAACCAGTTTTATTACGTCCGTTATCAAAATATTCTTTATAGGTTAAGTAAACAGATTTATCTTGCTGAAAAATTAAATCCGGTTGAAGCTGAACTGGAGCATTCATTTAAATTACAAGAAGAATGGCAGGGCGCAGCAGGGCTGTTCAATATTGAGAGTAAAAAAATTGGTTTAAGTCATTCTTTATTGAATAAAAAATTGAAAATAATTCGACGTCAAGGTGGGGAAAAGATTCATCTATATGGTCGTGTTGGACAATGGCCGTTAAAAAAAGCGATTCAAGAAGCACATATTTTGCCTTGGCTTCGTCATACAATTCAAATATTAGTCATAGATAATGTTATGCTTGGGGTTTTTACACCGAAAGGATTTTGGTTGGCTCAGTCTCCGTATTGTGAGCAAGGAGGATGGCAACCAGATTTAATTTCTCATTCTTGTGATCTGGTAAATGGCGAATATGGTTATGACAAGTGCAGTAAATAGTAATATCTGTTTTATTGGTGGTGGTAATATGGCTCAAGCGTTGATCGGCGGGCTGATTTCAAGAGGTTTGCCGCCAACACGTATTACCGTTTCAGATCCAGTTGAACAAATCCGTCATTTATTACAAGAAAAAGAAGTTCATGTAACCCAAGATAATGTGGCTGCAATTAAAAATGCGGATGTTGTCGTACTTGCGGTAAAGCCACAAGTTCTAGCGAATGTTCTACGTCCGCTGAAAGGCTTATTATCGGATAAACTGGTTATTTCCATCATTGCTGGTGCGGAAATTAAGACAATATCAAATCTTATTGATAGCGAACGAATTGTTCGTGTTATGCCGAATACGCCAGCATTAGTTCAAACTGGCGCACATGGTATTTATGCGAATGATGTAGTTGGTGCTTCAGACCGTGAATTAACGAGTCAAATTTTAGCAGCAACTGGTTTAACAATTTGGGTAAACTCCGAAGCTCAAATTGATGCGGTAACAGCAGTTTCAGGTTCAGGCCCGGCTTACTTCTTCTACCTCATGGAAAGTATGATCCGTGCAGGTAAAAATCTAGGCCTAGATGAAAAAGTTGCAACTGCTTTAACTCTTCAAACAGCATTAGGTGCGGCTCAAATGGCAATTACGAGTTCAAATACTCCGTCTGAACTACGTAAAAATGTGACATCACCGAATGGTACAACACAAGCTGCACTTGAAGTTTTTGATCGTGCACAAATCTCTCAAAATATTCAATCTGCATTAGCTGCTGCACAGAAACGTAGTCAAGAATTGGCTCAAGAACTGAGTGACAGTGCAAAATAGCTTTAATAGGATAAGACAACTATGGGTGCAAATTCTGCGCTAATTTTTGGAATTTTAATTAACGTTGCGATTTTATTGGTCTTTTTCCGGTTCTTAATGCAATTGGCGGCAGTAAGTCCTTATAATCCTGTGGTTTTATCGACAGTAAAGGCGACGAAGATTGTTGATATTTTTGGCCGAATTTTTCCAACAGTCGCAAAAGGCCGATTCAATTTAGCCGCGTTAGTTCTTTTAATTATTTTATATTTACTGAAAATTTTCGGTGTGATGTATCTTTCAGGTTCAATGCCAAATAGTCCGATTCATTTAGTGATTCTGACATTTGTGACAATGATCCAAGATTTGATTCGTTTCTGTCGTTATTTAATTTTTGCGACAATCATTTTGAGTTGGGTGGTGATGTTCACTCAATCTCGTTCACCTTATATTGAAGTCATTCAAGATTTGGCAGAACCATTATTAGCGCCGTTCCGTCGCTTACTGCCTAATATGGGAATGATTGATTTGTCGCCAATTTTGGCATTCTTAGCGCTCTATATTGCTGAGATCTTAATGAATGAAGTTGCTAAAGTTCTTTTAACTGGACTTTAAGTTGAGACGATAAAAAGGGCTGTATTTCACAGCCCTTTTTTATTGGTTTATTGATGACTTAGTGTGCATCATCCCAGTTTTGCCCTTGCCCAACTTCAACTACTAAAGGCACAGAAATTTCGACAACGGATTCCATAACACTTGCGATTTGCTTAGAAAGTTCTTCGGCAATGTTTTGATCGGCTTCAAACACTAATTCATCGTGTACCTGAAGTAGTAGTTTTGCTTGATCTTTTGGCAAGATTTTATCAACTGCAATCATTGCAAGTTTAATAATATCAGCTGCACTACCTTGTAAAGGCGCATTGATCGCAGCACGTTCAGCAGCCTTACGTACCATCACATTTCGAGCATCAATATCTGGTGTATAAAGACGACGTCCTAAAATAGTTTCAACAAAGCCTTGCTCCGATGCTACTTGGCGGGTACGTTGCATGTATTCATAAATACCCGGATAGCGTTGGAAATATTGCTTAATATAGTTTTGCGACTCTTGACGTGTGAAGCCTAACTGACGAATTAAGCCAAACTCGGACATACCGTAAAGTAAACCAAAATTTACAGCTTTGGCTTGGCGACGCTGATCGTTTGTTACATCTTCGATCGCAATACCCAATACTTCTGCAGCAGTACGGCGGTGAACGTCTTGTCCGTGCTGGAACGCATGTACTAAAGCATCATCTTGAGAAAAATGAGCCATTAAACGAAGTTCAATTTGTGAGTAATCGGCTGCTAGTAAAACTCGTCCTTCTGGTGGAATGAATGCTTTACGAATTTGACGGCCAATTTGTCTACGAATTGGAATATTTTGTAAGTTAGGATCCGAAGAAGATAGACGACCTGTCGCTGTGAGAGCTTGGTGATAACTTGTATGTACGCGATGGGTATCGTTATGAGATTGTTCAACTAGACGGTCAGTATAGGTACTTTTTAGCTTTGCTAACCCACGATGTTCTAGAATAATTTCCGCTAATGGGTGTTCGATTTTTTCTAAAACACTTTCACTGGTACTGTATTGTCCAGTTGCAGTTTTTTTACCACCTTTAATACCTAATTTATCAAATAGGATTTCGCCTACTTGTTTAGGTGAAGCAATGTTAAAAGTTTCATCTGCAATTTCCATAGCCTGATTTTCAAGGCCTTCCATGGTTTTTGCAAATTCAACACTTAATTTATCTAAGAATGCATGATCTAAACGAATACCATCTTCTTCCATGCCTGACAAAATTCGGGCAATCGGCATTTCGATATTATATAAAATATTTTCTAGCTCAGGATGTGCTTTAAGTTTATTTGAAAGGACTTCATATAAACGATAAGTCACATGTGCATCTTCGGCTGCATAATGAGCTGCAACTTCAATCTCAATTTGATTAAAAGTCTTCTGTTTAGCACCTTTACCAGCAATTTGTTCAAAAGTTGTGGTTAAGTGACTTAAATAGACACGAGCAACATCATCCATACCGTGACGAGTTGCTGCTGCATTTAATACATAAGATGCCAGCATGCTATCGAAATACCAGCCTTTAAGTTCTATACCGTGATTAGCAAAAATGTGCGCATCATATTTAAGGTGATGACCGATTTTTTTAACCGCTTCATTTTCTAATACTGGCTTAATTTGAGCCAGAATTTGTTCACGATCCAGCTGCTGTGGCGCATTTTCATAGTTATGTGCTAAAGGCACATAATAGGCATCTTTTGCATCAAAGGCGATTGAAAAACCAACCATTTCGGCAATACGGTAATCAAGACTTGTGGTCTCTGTATCAATAGCAAAATGATCGGCATTTTGCATGCGTTGCCAGAGTTGATCCCAAGCTTCTTGAGTTAAAACAGTATGATAATTTGCAGTCCCAAGCTGATCATCTTGACTAGTTAAGCTAGCTTGATCTTCTGTTTCTATTGTTTCAGCAGGTTTAACTTCATTTTGAACCACGGTCTGTGAAGCTTGCTGTTTGTAGCTTGAGCTATTTGGGTTGTTTGGATGATCAAGCGACTGTAATTGGTTTCTAAACTCGAGCTCAGTGTATAAATTACGCAAAGCCTCTACGTTTGGATCAGTAAGCTTTAACTCATGCCAGTCAAGTTCTAAAGGAAGATCACACACAATACTGGCTAACTGGTGATCAAGCTTAATATTGTCCAAGTTATCTTTAATATTTTGGCTAAGTTTGCCTTTAAGCTGGTCTACATTCGCAATGATATTATCTAAAGTGCCATATTCGGTCAGTAACTTGGCTGCTGTTTTTGCTCCCACGCCAGGCACGCCCATAATACCGTCAGATGCATCGCCCATTAGAGTCAAGTAATCGATAATCTGATTCGGCCAAACGCCAAACTTTTCAAATACGCCATCGGTATCCATTACGCGATCTTTAAAGCTATCTTCTAATTTTACATGGTCATTGACGAGCTGAGCCATGTCTTTATCTCCGGTTGAGATCAGTACATGATGCCCCTCAAGTACGGCACGTTTAGCCAGTGTCCCGATAATGTCATCAGCTTCAGCACCCGGAAGGCTATATAAAGGAATTCCTTGCGCTTTAATTAGAGCGTGTAAATATGGAATCTGTTGAGATAACTCTTCCGGCATAGTCGGGCGGTCACCTTTATAAATAGGTGAAAGCTTATGACGGAAAGTTGGCTCAGGCGTATCAAAAATGACGGCCATATGTGTTGGTTGCATACGGCGCATTAATTTTTGAATGGCAGAAATTGCCCCACGTATTGCATTGGTATGTAACCCTGTAGAGGTCGTCAATGGTGGTAATGCATGATATGCACGAAATAAAAAATAGGACCCATCAACCAAGACAAATGGTGGCATTGAACAATTCCTTAATTTGAATTAGGGGTATTTTACGTGAAAACGGCTATGAATGCAGGTTTATGATTTTTGCAGTATTTTGTATGTATAAATATACGCTTGTATTGGCTTGAAGTAAGATGATATGTAATGAAGGTGTCACATTGCTAAGCCCATGTATAAAAAAGACAAACAGGGAATGATCGTTGTTGTGATCGCTTTGACTTTGTTTTTAGCCATTTCAATTGGTTTTAAATTTCAGAGTGCCGTTGTTGCTTTATCTATTGCTCTTACTGTCATACTAGTTCAGTCGTTATCAAATCTACATCAACGTTTAACTCATTTAGAACAACAGTTTTCTCGGCAGAGAACCCCACTTTATTCTATTCACATACAACGCACAGTCATTTATGTGGCTGCTTTAGTTGCATTAGTTGCTTATATCAATCATTGGATGTGGATTGCTGGTGGGGCATTACTGGTTTTATTGTTATGTTTGATTCAAACTATTAGTACATTTCATACTCGTCTATTGTTCCTCGAGTCAGCCAAGCAAACAGTAAGTGTAAATGAATCTATACATACAGAAGTGATAATGCCTGTATCAGAGCAAGCTGATCCAAACAATATTACCGAGCCAGCTTTACCTGAAACAACCGCTTTAGATCAAGAAGAACAAATAGCTCGTACACAGACCACCGCATGGTGGCAACCAGCAGTCGATTGGATGATTCATGGTAATCCAATTTTAAGAGTTGCTGTTGCTGTGCTTATGGTTGGGGTGGTGCTCTTACTGCGTTTTGCCAGTGAGCATTGGCAGTTGAGCTTAGGTGTGAAACTTGGTTTTATTGCCATTGCAGGAGGTGTATTAACAGCATTTGGATATACCTTGCAAAAGAAAAACCAGTTATTTGCTGTGGCGTTGCAAGGTGTCGGGTTAGCAATTGTCTTTCTAACGCTTGTGTTCTCACATCATTTCGGTGTAATCGCAAGTCTAACTACAGCGAGTATTTTATTTGCTATTTTATTATCAATTACGGTATTCCTGAGCTTAAAACAACAAGCTATTTATTTAGCAATACTGGCACTCGGTATGGCTTATGCGGCTCCTTTAGTGATTCCGCAATATCGTCCTGATGTGATTTTTCTATTTAGTTACTATTTTGTCATTAATCTTGCGGTCGCTGTCGTTAACTTTATTCAGCCATGGAAAGTTTTAAATCAAATTGCTTTCTTTGCCACAATGTTTATTGGTGGTAGTGCAATCGCATTTTATGCCGAGCCAGCAAAATTTGGCACATTAGACTGGATTTTATGGTGTCATATTGCTTTGTTTATTTGGTTAAGTGTTCGTTATAGCCAAAATATATCTCGGGTTTCAGCACATGAAAAACAAGAGGGGATTCGTGTACCTCCACTCTTAGATGTTGGCCTTATTTTTAGTGTTCCTGTATTAGGCTTTACACTTCATGCTTATTTAGTTCATGAGTCGACCCAAGCTTTGACGATTGGTGCTGCTGTATTAGCGTGTACTTATGCGGTATTAACTTATTGGATTAAAAAATCCCATCCCCAACTTTCAGTTCTTGCAAAAAGTTTTTTTATACTCGCGGTTGCTTTTTTTGCCTTAATTTTTCCACTCGCAAAAGGGGCGCACTGGACTGCTATTGGCTGGGTTGCACAAGGTACGGCTTTAATCGTTTGGGGAGTAACTGAGCGCTATCGTTTAAGCCGATATATTGGCATAGTTTTAGTTTTACTCAGTTCACTTGCACTGTTTTATCAGGTTTGGGCAAATGAAGAGTTTCCAACGCTAAGCACTAGCATTTATGCAATTGCTCAATTCATTTCTGCTTTTTATTTATTGCAATACAACAGTAAAGAGCAACGCTATTTTAGCGCAAGTATGTTTAGCGGTATTTTCTTATGCTTAGGTATGTATGCGGGCGCCGTAGCTGGTATAGAAATAATGGCATGGCATCATCATGGTTTAAGTCCGTATTTGATCTTCGCTGTAGCCCTAATCGCAATATTTAGTGCTATTGTTCACTATAAACTTCGTGTGCAATGGCAAAGTTTGCAGTTAATTTTAATTAGCCTGTTACTGTTGTTAATTTTGGGGGAGGTCTCTGTTAGTCAAGTATTTACGTTGTTTAAATGGGTAGACTCATTACAACAAACTACTTTCCTAGTCGCTACAATTATTCTGAGCGGTTTATTTATTATGGCTCAACCGCAGACGGGTGAGTCTGGATACTTAAAAGTCTGGGCTGGTTTAAGCTGGTTAGCGTTAGCGATAGTTGGCGTGGCTATTTTCCCAAAAATGCCAATAGTCGCTTTGGCTTTTGTTCCTGTGGCTTATTCGCTTTGGGCTTATAAAACTCATAAAACGACACTATTGCATCAAATTCCGGTGTGGTGTTTAAGCTTGCTGTGGTTGCTTGCGGTGAGTATTGATAGCCATTCTGCCGAGTACCTTTATTTTATTCCTTTAATTAACTTAACGGACTTTCTTTCAATTGCGGTATTTGCAGGTTTACTTTTTATTATTTATCAACACGATTTTGATCAAGATAAGTCACTGGAGTGGACTTTTAAAATTACAACAATTTTAGTGGGCTTACTGGTATTTAGTAGTGTAGTCGTCAGAAGTTTGCACCATTACTGGGCAACACCGCTATGGAGTGTTTCAATTTGGACGAATGGTGTAGTACAGCTAAGTTTGACCTTACTTTGGGTTATTTTGGCATTTGTATTAACGACATTCTCTAGTCGAAAAATGATTCGTCAACTCTGGTTTGTAGGCGCTGCACTTTTAGGGATTGTTGTATTAAAGCTGATTTTGCTTGATCTATCGCAAAGTGCAACGTTAACTCGAGTTATTTCATTTATTGGAGCAGGTGGGGTAATGCTGATTATTGCTTATCTTGCACCATTACCACCATCATCCTCTGTAAAGAAGAATCAAGAGCCTAAGCTTTAGGCTCTCTTTTTAACTCTTTTTGATTACTGTATTGATCGATATCGTCTTCAGCAAAAATAGTAGATGGTCGATCAATTAATCCCATTTTAGGAACAGGAATCTCAATTTGGTTATCTAAAAAGCCATTTCGGATACGTTCTTGCATTTCATCTCGAACTTTTAAAGAATTTTCTTGGCGGCACCACATTGCAAATAAAAGCTCAATCGATGATTCCCTAAATGCAGTTACTGTAACCGCAGGTTTTGGGTCATCTAACACGAGTGGGTAATTTGCTGCGACGTTAAGTAGAACCTCACGGACTTTAATAATGTCTTCATGAAAATTAATGGCGAGTGTAATTGGAATACGGCGTATCGGGTATTTAGATAAGTTGTGTACAGGGGCACGAATAAGTTGTTCATTCGGTAAACGAATATAAACGTTGTCGAGTGTAAGTAATTTTACTGAAAGCAAATCAATTGAGATGACTTCACCTTCGATGGTATTGCCACGAATGAGGGTGATTTGAATGGTATCACCGACTTCAAATGAACCTTCACCAATCAAAAATAAACCACTAATCAAGTTACTGGCAGAGGTTTGCGAAGCAAAACCGAGCGCTACTGTTAAGATCCCCGCTGCCCCTAGGAATACACTAAGTTTGAACCCGGCTTCTTTTAAACTCGTCATAATGAAGAGTAAGAAAATAAAATAGAAAATACCGCGGCGCCATACCAGACGCTGATGAGCATTAAAACGTGAGCCAACGGTTCTAATAAATGTATTTGAAATAATACGGGCAAGGACAAAACCAATAAAACAAAGCACAACACCGACTAAAATTTCACTGATACGTTCGGTGTTAATATTGGTGAATATACTTTTGAGGCTATCAGCGATATCTCTAGGAATATTTGAATCAGCCATAGAACCCCCTTAAAAAAATGAATCAAACATATTAAATAGTGCACCGCCAGGTGAACGTGGGGGATGTACGTAAGTCACTTCACCTGCAAGAGGTGGTGTACGGTTTTCAATTCGTATACGAGCTGGACGGTCAGACCCTTCATAATAAACTTTAATCTGTGAGGTCCATAAGCGTCCCGTACTTTCACTATAAAATAGCGGTAGGACGGTAACCGGAACATTCATACGATCAAAGCGTAATTGATGATTACTGGTATTGTGAAAATCAATCGGCGTAACTGCTCTAAAAGCACGTGGTGTTAATAGATTTAAATCGGTACGTCCATCAACAGAGGTGGCATAGCAAATTTCACCTTGCTGTGCATTGGGTCCAAACCATGTATCTTTAGGCTGAATTACAGGAATCTCAAATAAAGGTTCATGCTGACTTTCAACTAAACCTGCAATCCATAACGGGGTACTAATATAAAGAGTCCCTCGCTGACCTGCTGGAATATAAATTGGATCAACAGGTTTAATCACAACAGATCGGTCTGCTAAACGAGGCATGAGTAAAAACTTTGGATTAGTTTTCCGAAACATGTAACGTTCGACTTGCACAGAATGTGGAAAACCAAAATTTGCATCCGTTATGATGTGCCAATCTTGCTCATTATCATCTTGGAGAGTGGGACGATAATATTCGATACGCCATTCTTTTATGCCCCGCGTTAAACGAAAGAGCATTGAACCGAATTGCCATGCTTTGGACTGGTTAATTTCAAAGTGCTGTTCACCCCACCATTTTAAAGAATTCTGGGGGCGAGGCTGATATTCATTATTTTCAAACAAGACGTAAAATTCCTCTACCGAGTTGTTAAACAGACTTCACGCTGTAATCTGCTTAGAGTACACTCAAAATCATCTTACTCATCATTATAAATTGTGATGCAAATATTGAAACAAATACAAGTTCCATATAGTTTTGCCAAGCGTCATGGTGTTTTATTTCGTTATGACGGTGATCAAGTTTTTATTGTTAGACGTCAAAATACAGAAAAAATTGCATTGCAGGAAGCAAGACGAATTTTGGGGAAGCCTGCACATTATCACCTATGTACTGAACAAGAGTTTAATAGCTTATTAAGTACGAGTTATGCTGGTGACACAGGGGAGTCGCAACAAGTTGCAGCAGGTCTAGAAGATCATCCAGATTTATTGAGTTTGGCCGATCAGGTTCCTGAAACAGAAGACTTAATGGACCAAGAAGATGACGCGCCTATTGTCCGTCTGATCAATGCACTTCTATCAGAGGCGATTCGAGTTGGTGCTTCTGATATCCATATTGAAGCTTTTGAAAAAAAATTATCCGTTCGTTTGCGGGTAGATGGTCAATTACGTGAAATTGTACAGCCGCGCCGTGAGTTGGCACCGTTACTTGTTTCACGTATTAAAGTTATGGCGAAACTAGATATTGCCGAAAAGCGTGTGCCGCAAGATGGACGTATTTCTTTACGACTTGCTGGACGTGAAGTTGATGTGCGTGTATCTACTTTGCCTTCGTCTCATGGCGAGCGAGTTGTTATGCGTTTGCTTGATAAACAAGCGGGTCGCCTTAATATGACTCACTTGGGTTTAATGGCAAATGACTATGAGCGTTTAACTCAATTGGTGCATCGTCCACACGGAATTATTTTAGTTACAGGTCCTACGGGTTCGGGAAAAACCACTACCTTATATGCAGCTTTATCTGATTTAAATGATAATACGCGCAATATCTTAACTGCCGAAGACCCAATCGAATATCAACTTGAAGGCATAGGGCAAACACAAGTTAATACCAAAGTGGATATGACATTCGCTCGTGCTTTAAAGGCAATGTTACGTCAAGATCCAGATGTTGTAATGGTTGGTGAGATTCGTGATTTAGAAACTGCTGAAATTGCAGTACAAGCATCATTAACAGGTCATTTGGTTTTATCGACACTACATACCAATACTGCTATTGGTGCGGTTACTCGTCTTAAAGATATGGGAATTGAACCGTTCTTACTTTCAAGTTCTTTAATTGGGGTCGTTGCTCAGCGTTTGGTTCGTACCTTATGTCCACATTGTATGACATGGCGTGAAGCCGATACTTTTGAAAAGCAGGTTTTTCAGCATATTTCGCATGAGCCAACTTTAAAGTTACCGGAAGCTCAAGGGTGTGAGCAATGTTCCCACTTAGGGTTTAATGGCCGTACAGCGATTTATGAAATTGTACCTATTGATGAACCTATGCGCCGACTCATTCATGGTAATGCAGCAGAGTTTGAATTAGAAAATCATGCCCGTCAGTATTCTGGTTCTATTCGAGATGATGGATTGCGTAAAGTGCTCTCAGGCAAAACTACACTTGAAGAAGTACTTCGTGTAACTAATGAAGCAAGTGAAGCATAATACGAAAGATATAAAAAATGCCCGATAATATTCGGGCATGTTTCAATATGAATAATTATTCAGTCACAATATTAAAAGTTACATCAATATTGTTACGAGTCGCATTTGAATATGGACAAACAATATGAGCTGCTGCAACTAATTTTTCAGCTTCTTCGCGGTCCATACCAATTAAATAAACATTTAAAGTAACTTCAATACTAAAACCTGTAGGAATTGGACCAATGCCAACTTCACCTTCAACATAAGCATCTTTACTAATGTTGAATTTATCGCGGTTAGCAACAAATTTTAAAGCCCCTAAAAAGCATGCTGAATAACCCGCCGCAAATAATTGTTCTGGGTTGGTTACAGCACCACCAGCGCCACCCATTTCTTTAGGTACACCAAGTTGTACGTCTAATACACCGTCTGATGAAGTTGCACGACCATCACGGCCACCAGTTGCTTTAGCTTTTGCACGATACACAACTTTTTCTAAAGACATCTTTTTATTCCTAAATTAAATTGAATGCAAATATATCGTACACGACTTAAATATTTTGACAAGTTAATTTTGTAAAAAAAGTGGTGATTATTTAGCTATATTTGTACGAAGCTGTGTCAGTTGATCTTTTAGGCCGAGTAACGTGGTCATATCACAAGAACTTGCTTCCAATATATGAGCTGGAATATTCACTGCCCGTTCTTTAAGTTTTTTCCCATTTTCGCTTAACGTAATAATTACTTGTCGTTCATCTTCTTTTGAACGAGTACGATTAACAAATTGCAGTGCTTCTAGCTTTTTTAAAATTGGTGTTAAGGTGGAGGACTCTAAAAATAACTTGCTGCCAATTTCTGAAACAGTAATCTCATCTTTTTCCCATAAAACCAACATCACCAAATATTGAGGATAGGTAATACCTAATGGAGTTAAAAGTTTACGATAAAGTTGATTAAGAGCTAAATTTGTTGAATAAATGAGGAAACATAATTGATTCTCAAGCTTTAAGTTTTGACAGTCTTGGTCCATATATTCCTCAGAAAACTAATGGGTGCTTTTCTAGTATATCGCTTTATGTTTAATTTCTTAAATGCTCATAATTCTGAGTTATTGATAAAAATCAGATAACGCAAAAAAAAGAGTAATCAAAGGATTACTCTATAACTTTAAAATATGAATTTGAAACAATTACCAGAGGTCAGCAATTTTTTTCATTAAACGAGCACGGTATCTTGCAGTTGGATTGTTCTCATCGCGTTGTTGCTCTTGTTCGTAAAAATCCTGCCAAGCAGTAATCATTTCCAAGGTTGTGCCTTGTTTTTTTATCATAGAAACATCAGCTGGTTGAATGTTTTCTAAACGTTGTCTTGCACCTTCAGCACCAGTTCCCCAGCCAATAATTCGTTGCCCAAAAGCAGGAAGAGGAATATTTTTTGGAGTAGGTGGAAAAGTATTTTGTTTAAGCTGTAAATTTGGAGAAACAAAATGATTTGTTGCACCGAAATCCGCTGCGTAACAGTGAATATTTGCCCCTAAGCAAAAAATGCTAAATAAGTATTTCCACATGAATAATTAAGCTTTTAATAGTGAATTAATTTACGATGAGTCATTAAAGGCATTGAAGTGCGAACAAGTTCTTGAGCAGCTAAATCAAAAGGTACAGTAATTAAACCATTACCTTCATGTTCAATCATACTTAAAATTTGTCCACGGCTATCAGTTGCTCCTGCATGTCCCCAAGTTTGACGTTTTTCCCCATGCCAACCTTGTTGTGCCGCTCCTAAAACATAGCATTGGCTATCCATTGCACGTGCTTGCAACAACAGCTGCCAGTGCATTTGCCCTGTTGTATAGGTAAATGCTGCTGGAGCAGTCAATAGATGAGCGCCTTGTTGTCTGAGGGTTAAAGCTAATTCGGGAAAACGCAAGTCATAACATACCATTAGGCCGATATTGCCAAAAGGAGTAGATGTGACTACAACGTCTGTTCCAGGCTCAAAGAAACGGGATTCTTGATATCCACCGACAGCATCGCCAACTTGTACATCAAATAAATGTATTTTGTCGTATCGTGCTTCTGTACCTTCAGGACTGATACATAAGCTTACTGTGCGCACGCGGCCATCTTGAATGATAGATCCATCTGGACGGAATGGGCAGGGCAGAGTACCTGCAACAATCCAGATTTGATATTGATGCGCAAGTTTCTCAAGTCTTTGCTGGATCGATTCAAATTGCTCAGCTGTTTCACGCTGTTTACCAGCAGCGAAACATACAAAGTTCTCGGGAAAAACAATTAAGCTAGCATTTTGAGCCTTGCTTTGCTGAATCAATGACTCAATTATTTGAAAGTTGCTTTCAATGTCATCTTGAGAATTCATTTGAACAACTGAAACAAGAGTCATATACAAATCCCGATTAGCAATAAAATTTAGGCATTTTGCTTATCAGATACTTGTTCAAGCGTATCTTGTTCTTTCTGCAATTGCTTAACAAGTGGCTCAAACATATTCTGATTATTTGCATTGAGTTTCATCAATGTCTTATGCGCATCCAGAACAGTTCTTAGCATCGCATTATGAGTAATGTGTTCATCCGTTAACGTTAAAGTACAAACGTTAGGATCGCCACAATAATTCAGAATGACAAAAACCTGCCCTAGCCCCATGCTGTTGGCTAAGGTTGTGATATCTGGATTGGTAGATAGCATCACAGCTTGAATATGATGAGTCTGTTTCAGTTTTAAACCTAGCTTAGCTAAGATACCTAATACAGTACTATCAATAAATGTTGTTTGGGTTAAATCAACGATTGCACCAACAACATTCTCTTGCTGTTCAATTCTGTTTAAAAGTTTGTCTAGACTTATACAAGAATGGGCTCGCACTTCACCAATAAGTTTGAAAATATGCGTTCCATTTAAGCTTGCATATTCAACATGACCTGTTGACATATAAATGCCATTTTCAGAGAAGGATAGAAAAATTATCACATAGTGCCATCTCAGACTCAAGAGTCCTTAAGTCGTATATTTTTTAATTGTTTGATTTTTAAATTAATTCATTCGACAAAGACTAAAGATGGCAATGTCATCAGCAACATGATCAGGGGCTTGGAATGATTGATTTTGCAAATGTTGAACCAATTGTTGAAATTGATCATTCAATCCGCCATCAAATGGTTCTAATGCTCCATCTGAACAAACTATGAAACGTGCATGACGATTTAATGTGCAAACGTGTTCTTCAACTTCTAGTTCGTCAGTTAAACCCAAAGGAAAGCTACTAGTTGTTAAAATTTTTGGAGGTTGATTAGGTTCAAAAATAATTGGAGGAGGGTAGTGACCTGCACTAGACCAACGAAGGCTATGTGTTTCCAGATTTAAAATACCAACTACAATCGTAATATGTTTTTCAATATTCTCTTGAACTAACATTCCATTTAATTTTTTAATCAACTGTCGCGGTGTTTTTGAACGACCATGAAAGGCAGCCATCCATGAAGTTAATAAACTGCTTGTAACACCGTGTCCCGATACATCGGCTAGATAGAATAAAACCTCTTTATCATTTAATTTCCAATAATCATACCAGTCACCTGATAGATAGGCGGAAGGTTGAAAAAAAGTTTCAACTTCATAATTTAATAAATCAATAGGATTTGGTAATAAACGTTTTTGCAATTCTGCGGCGGAAGGTAAATCGCGACTATCTTGATTGCGTTTATATTGAGCATCAATCCTTGTTAATGCCTTGTTTAAATCTTGAGGTAACTGGTTCCATACCCATCCCGCAAGAGCACCTGCTTCCCATGCTTGAGCTAAAGCACTACCTTCATGCTCAAAAGCAATCACAATGGTAGGTAAACGCCATTTATGAGTCAGGAAATCTTGTACATCTGCAATTGCGATAATTGTTGGATCATATAAATCGAGATCATCTATGTGAATGACTTGTAAGTCTGGTAATGCTTCCAGAGCTTGCTCTAAGAAAGGAATAGAGCGGGTCGGTTTAATAAAATACATAGAAGATATGGTAGTCCTTTTACAAGATCACTTTATCCATCATAGAGGATGTATGATCAAAATCAAGGTATTGCCTTTTTATATGAAGACTACAATACCTTGATTTCTTCTTTAATTATTTTTTAGTTTTAGTTTGACTATCATCTGGTACATCTTCAGATTCGTCATCATCAATAAAAGATACGTCTGCTGAATTACCTTTTTTCTCAGCAATCTGGAAAGCCTTACGTTGGAGATACAAATCGCGAATCATCGCATATTGATCACCTTGTATGGTTTGATCCAAATCTAGATATTGAGCACGTGTATCAATGGCCTGTAAGACATTAGTTGACCAGTAAAGACCATCTTGGTTATCCATGATGTACTTTTGTGGACGAGCCTGAGAATCTACAGCTAAGCCAATCCCATCACGTAATGTACTCGGTCCAAAGAAAGGCAACATCAAAAATGGCCCAGAAGGAACGCCATAATAACCAAGAGTTACACCAAAGCTTTCATCTTCAGGCGGAAGGCCTAAGCGACTAGCAGGGTCAGCTAAACCTAAAGTTGTTAATGTATTAACAGTAAATCGGCCGAGTGTTTTTGCTGCACGCCCAGGGCGTCCTTGAATTAACTGGTTAACAGCATTCCATGGCTCTCCAAGATTTTTACGGAACTGACGATAAGAGCCACGCACATCTTCTGGAGTTTTCTCATTATATTGAACTGCAACTGGACGAAGAATATTGCGATCCAACATGTCATTAAAAGAATAAATCGGACGGTTTAATGACTGTAATGGATCTTTTACTGTATCCGGTTGAGCAGCGTTTGCATTAATTTTTAAATCTTTAGCTTTTAGTGCTTTCAAGTCTTTAATAATTTGTGAACGGGGGCGGCCCTGCTGAGCCTCTGTCGAAGTAGCATCTTCCGGACTAGCGGCAGATTCTTCAGTAAGATTTTCCTGAGCGTGTGCTGAGGTATAAAGACCCACAGTTAATAAGCTCGATAATAGTAAATTAGAATAATTCATATAATTCCTTAACCGCTAGCCAGGCTCTGTTCAATATGCAGTTGGATAGAGATATATTTTAATACAGAAGCGATAAGCTATTATCAATGTAAAATTGGTCAAATAATATAGAAAAATGACTAAAAAGCCTAAAAAATGATCTGTTGATGCGTGGGGTGTTAAAAAGGTATTGCAAAGGGATTTGGATGGTCTATAATGCACATCCATCGGCGGTGATGCAGATAGAAACTTGTTGAAAAACAGTTACTTGAGATTAAGTTGGTTGCTTTAAGTGATGAATTTGATGTTAAGTTGGTTTGAAAGATAAGTTTTAAAAATATCGAAATTACCTGTTGACTTTTAAGAGATTAAGAGTAATATAGCCGACCTAGCTTGCTGGTGACGAACCAGGAAGAAGATCATTAAGAGAATTGAAGAACAACTTGTGTGGATTTTTACTGATTGATTAATCGAAATAATTTTCATTGATTGATTGGTTTAAATTACTCGAAGTTTATTTGAGCGAAATTTAAGTCAGTAATTGATGAGCCAGAATTGGCACCTTGTCTATAAATAAGGTGCAAAATGATTTTAACTGAAGAGTTTGATCATGGCTCAGATTGAACGCTGGCGGCAGGCTTAACACATGCAAGTCGAGCGGGGAAAGGTAGCTTGCTACTGGACCTAGCGGCGGACGGGTGAGTAATGCTTAGGAATCTGCCTATTAGTGGGGGACAACATCTCGAAAGGGATGCTAATACCGCATACG